>JAPYUK010000005.1:0-9430 GCA_029936155.1 Dehalococcoidia bacterium
ATCATCTTGGTCATTATGGGGAGACTGACCTTGAAGGCATGTTCGCCCAAGTAGCGAAAGTACCGCTACGTTACGCGCCAGGGACTGCGTGGCAATATTCGGTGGCCCTCGAACTATGCGGGTATCTGATTCAGGTGATAACAGGCAAACGGTTCGACGTCTTTTTGCAGGAGCGGCTATTTGCACCGCTTGGAATGACTGACACGGAGTTCAACGTACCGGACGAGAAACTAGACCGATTCTCGGCCAACTACGCACCGGCGGACGGGGGCGGTATCGAGTTGGTTGATGATCCTGTAACAAGTAAGTTTCGCGAGACACCTACGTTGTTCTCGGGCGGAGGAGGACTGGTAGGAACGGCTCTCGATTATTACCGCCTGTGTCAGATGTTGCTAAACGGCGGTGAACTGGAAGGTGAGAGGATTCTTGGCCGGAAGACGATTGAGCTAATGACGACGAACCATTTGACGAATGGGGAGTCCATAGCCGATAGGGCGTTGCCAGGTATGTCCAACACTATTAAGCACCAGTCGGTTGGGTACGGACTTGGGGTGTCAATCGGACTCGAACCTGCCGTGTCTCAGATAGCCGGGGCAGCCGGTCAATACGCATGGGGTGGTGCAGCGGCAACCACGTTCTGGGTAGACCCGGTTGAGGAACTCATAGTTGTTTTTATGACACAGCTAAAGAAGAGCCCTTACTCGATTCCTCGAGAACTGCAAGTGCTCGTTAATGCTGCGATTGTGGACTAAAGGCAATTCATGGGTAATCTGTCGACAAAAAAACACCGACTCAATTGCTGGTCGGTGTTTTAAAAAGTTTCTGGTGGAGCTGGAGGGATTCGAACCCTCTACCTCTTCAATGCCATTGAAGCGCTCTCCCAATTGAGCTACAGCCCCGTTGTTATGCGGGGTGGGCGTTCCGGATGTTAGTTCAGGAACGCCCGACTAAAAAATCGTAGCACAGGGGCGTGATGATTTCGCCGGTAAATTGGGTTGACTGCCCAGAGCGTCCCCACTCCGTCACACGTGACTCGACCCCAGATCCCTCGGCTTCGGAGGCCTTCGCTCGGGACGCGGTAGACGAGCCGCTTAGTACGTTTCGGGGTCGTCTTCGTGTTGCTTGAAGTCGGTGTCGTCTCGTTCGAGCATTTTGCGGTCGAGATTTAGTATTTCACCGGCATCGTCCTGGGGTTCGTAGCCGAGGACTTCACGTGCTTTGTCGAGAGAGAAGATGTTCCAGGTGTTATTGCTCATTGCGAACACGACGGTGTACATCAGCGAGTCTGGAGCATCGACCGCTTTGACGTGGATCTGCGCGGTGTCGCGGTGTGAGAGCCACATTGCGAGTCCACCACCACCCCTGGTCGGGTCGTCGTCTGAAATCGTCCAGCCGATACGGATGTTGATCGACGAAATGCCGTGGAACTCGGCGTAGTAGCTGCCGAGTCCTTCAGCGTATGCCTTCGACGCTCCGTAATAGCCATCGGGTCGGATCGGCACCGTCTCGTCGATCAGCTTGAAAGGTCGCTCTACTTGGTCCAGCTTTCCTGCCAGGATCGTCTTGTACGGCTCGTCCTGGTAATAGCCACCGATAGCGTGCTGCGAGCTTCCAAATACAACTCGCTTCACGCCGGTGCGTTTGGCGGCCTCGTATACGTTGTAGACGCCAATGAAGTTATTTCGTAGTGCTGATTCCCATTCGGCGTTGGCGCTGCGGTCGGCGGCGAGATGAACTACGGTGTGCTGCCCTTCGAACGCCGGGATCATCGTGTCGAGTTCAGCAATGTTGCCCTTGAAGTTGTGGGCGTCGTTGAGGCCTTCGGTGCCGTAGCGGGAGAGCGACGACAATTCGTATCGCTCTTCGAATTCACTGTGCAGTGCCGTCCCGACTAGGCCACTGAGTCCTGTAACGAGCACTTTTTTCTTTTTAGCCATGCGGATAAACCTTACTTCTGGGTTTCTAGTGAGCGAGCTGGGCTGTCGATTTAGAAGCAACGATGTTAGCCCACTTTTTAAAGTTAGGCGGGACGCCACTAGGAGTTTGTGGGTGAGGTGCTTGTGGGCTTTTTGGCCTTTACCGCATGCCAGACGACGAACAGAATTCCACCGAATAGCACCACACTTAGCCAGCTAATAGTGCGGTCGATTACCACTAGGCTGAGCGCCTCATTGTCGGTGCGTCCGAACAGGATCAAGAGACCCGTTAGACCGCCTTCGACAAACCCGAATCCACCCGGGGTGGGGATCGTCGTGAGCATGGCGTTGGCGAGGGCAGCGAACATTATGATTCCGAACGAGATATCCATTCCCAGTGCTTCTGCCACGAAATAGAAGCGGGCGATTTCCAGTATCCAGCCCACGATGCCAAGCGCAAGTTGTGGTGGAATATCTCGGCCGGAAAAACTGCTGAGCGTCCCTCGTTGGAAATTGACGTAAGTAGCTTCGAATCTACTTGGCAATCGACGTGATATTCGCTCCCCTGCAACCCGCATTAGGAGAAGACCCATAACAAGCGCTGTGATCAGCACGAAAGACGCGAAAACTATCCATCCTGGGACTTTCGAGTCTCCTTCTATAGTGAGCCAGATGGCGGCTGCCAGTACGAGGACCAGTACTGCTGCCATGTCTTGAACCCGTTCGGCCACAACGGTTCCGAGACTCGATGGAAAATCGTTTTTCGTTTCACGGGCCAGCGCCCAGCCGCGATAGGCGTCACCAAGTCGCAAGAAAGCAACCGAGTTAGCGAACCAACCCATCAGGATTATTCCCGACAGAGTTATCGTGCCGGGAACGTTCCTACCGTTGTCGCCACCTATGTTTGCGGTTCTGGCGATCAGTCGCCAGCGCAATCCACGGAACCAGAAGCTGAGGTAGTACAAGACGACAGCCAGCATGTATTTAGCGGGATCGACATTCTTGATGTTGGTCCAGACTTCATCCCATTCAAAATCAAAGATGCGCCAGAGTGCGAAGGCCAATAATGCCGTGCCGATCAGCACCGCCACGAGAGTTGGAATTGAAAGGACGCGTCGACGCAACGTCGCTACGTTCGGTACTCCCGAATCGTGGCCGGCATCTTGCGGTGTTTGCTGATTGGGTGGTATCTGGGACATTTATTCCAGAGGGCGTGACATCATGGGCGGCTTAGCTATCTTCGCCAATTTACCTAAATGTTCTAACGTTCTATCAGGGGAGATTGGTGAGGTATACCGACTCTGCGCGGGAATTCGCGTGGAGTTGGCGAAATTTTCATCCAGTAGACCATATCGTCGGCCACCGCTTCGCCGGGCTGCGAGACTTCCATTGTGATTGCGGGCGCTGCTCCCAGCACTTCTGCTGCGGCAGCTGCTTCGACGACTTCATCTTGCACGCCGCTACTTTTTGGAAGTATTACGGTGCCTCCTATGTTGGCGAATGGAATTGTAAGTTCTGCAAGCTCTGGGAGTCGAGCAACAGCCCGTGCCACGACGATGTCGTAACTTTCGCGGTGCCCGCGTTCTTGGCCCAGATCTTCGGCTCGACCAGTGATGACCTCGAGGCCTTTTAGTTCGAGTTCGTTTGCTACTTCACCTAAAAAAATTGTTCGTTTCTGTGTCGAATCGAGTAGCGTCATCTGCAGTTCAGGTAGTGTGATTTTCATGATCATGCCGGGAATACCAGCACCTGTGCCGATATCAATTGCTCGTTTGCCAGTGAACCATTCTGGGGTCGGCGCATTCCCGCCGGCTGGTGCAAGTACACGGAGTGAACGTATGAAAAGTTCTTCACGTATTTTGTCCCACGTTTTGTGGCCGGTGAGGTTGAATTGCCTGCTACGGAGTTCGATTAATTCGCGATATCGCTGAAACTGTGCGATCTGTTTTTCGTCGAGATCGACCCCGAGCAACCGTGCCGCTGCTACTACTGATTCCACTACTTCAAAATTGCCTCATGCGATACGTCAGCGATTCTGCTCGTCGGGGTCGATAATTTGAGAGCGATATCACGCGGCGGCTTATAGGTGCCGCGGGAATAGCGTTTGATCGGTAATGTTATAGGCCGCCGTTGTGACTTCTACAGCCTTCGAACGGCGTAAAGTGTCGCTGTTGTTCAGATTTGCGTACGCGTGGCGCACGTCTAACATCTTCGTGGTCACGAATTAATTACCTACTACATATTTGGAATAAATAATTGACTGTACGTATCGTGGTGCTTGCCAAGCAGGTGCCAGATCCTGAGACTCCGCCTTCTCAGTTCAAGATCGACGAAGTTACCAACACAGTGGTTCCGTCGAACGGAGTTCCACCGGTCGTGAACGGGTTCGACCTGAACGCCGTTGAGGCTGCATTGCAGCTTCGGGATGCGGGGGCTGATGTCGAGATAACGGTGCTATCGGTCGGTAGCAACTTCGTCATGGATGCGATGAAGAAGCCATTGGCGATGGGCGCTGATCGGCTGGTTTTAGTGGACGACGAGGGATTGGACCAACTAGATTCGGCAGCGACGGTGAAGGTGTTGGCAGCAGCGATAGCCAAGGATGGCCCATTTGATCTTGTACTTGGAGGTCGCCAGGCTTCCGACTGGGATCAGGCTCACGTAACGCTTGGACTTGCCGAGGTGCTGGGTTTGCCGCTGGTTTCGCTGGTTCAAAAACTTGAACTGAACGGCGATTTGATCGCTCTTCAGCGAGTGATTCCAGACGGATACCAGATTGTTGCGGCTCCCGTTCCGGCGGTTTTGACGATTACGAACGAGCTGGGCGAGCCTCGGTACCCGAACCTACGAGGGATCATGCAGGCTAGTCGCAAAAGACCTGAAATATTTTCACTGGATGACCTTGGACTTTCGTCTGGCAGTATTGCTCCGAAACTGCGGCTCAAGAGGCTTTTTGTTCCGGAGTCGAATCAGCAAGTTGAGCTTATCGAAGGTGAAGACGAGGCGGATTCGGGCAAAAAACTAGCGCTACGACTACGTGAGGAAAAATTGATCTAATGACATCTGTATTACTGATCGCCGAGAGCGACGAACATGGTCAGATCAACCAGGCGACACTTCAGGCAGTTACAGCTGCGACCGATTTGGGTGAGGCCGAGATAACAGTTGTAATTGCGGGAGAAGCGCCGGGCTCGGCATCTTCGCTTGCTGTCGAGAAGGTTGTGACGATTTCCGCAATAGAGTCTGCTGATGTGGGAATTTACGAGCAGGTGACGGCTGATTTGGCTGCGCTGGTTTCTTCTACAAATCCTGATGTTGTGATATTTGGAAAGACTGATTTTGGATCGGTAGTTGGGGCGCGTTTGGCGTTTAGGGTCGATGCGGCCTTCGCTTCGGACTGTATCGATATTTCGGGTACCGGAAAGCCGGTAAGCGTAACTCGTCCGGTGTACGGCGGTAGTGCCCTGGCTGAATTTGAAATCGCTTCGTCGCCTGCGATTGTTACGTTGCGAGTGGGTGCATTTGAGCCGAGTACGGTGACCGGATCACCAGCTGTTGAATCGTTTTCATCGGGCACCACGGCAGAACAATGTGCTTCGGTATCCGGCACGGTGGTCGAGGCACGCGAGGGTGTTCGACTCGAAGATGCTGATTTTGTGGTGAGCGGTGGTCGTGGGTTGGGCGGCCCTGAGCCGTTCAGCGTGCTCGCGGACCTGGCCGATGTATTAGGTGGAGCGGTTGGTGCTTCCCGAGCAGCGTGTGATGCAGGGTGGATAGACCACTCGCATCAAGTGGGCCTGACCGGCAAATCGGTAAGTCCTGATGTCTATATCGCAGTTGGAATATCGGGTGCTAGCCAGCACATGGCGGGCTGCTCGAGTTCACGGGCGATTGTCGCTATTAACAAGGACGGTGATTCAAACATCTTCAAAGAGGCGAGATTCGGTGTTGTTGGGGATTGGGAGAAAATCCTGCCACCATTTCTTGCTACTGTGCGTGAACTGAAAGCTTGATTCTGGTTGTAAGCTGGAGTCTGCTCGATCTGCTCGAATAAGTACAGCTCCAGACTTGTTGCTTGGGGCTTGTGACCAGAGCATGCGAAACGAGAGGCGACAAATTGGATTTCGGTTATGGCGGTGGTGTTGACGGCGTCTTCAAATTCATTGAAAACGCCGAAGTGTTGGCTGTTTTCTTTCCAAAGTTCGGCCAGTCGGTTGTGATTGATGTTCGACCTAAAGAGGGCGAGCCACCACTGGTTAGGGTTGTGCCGATGGCACGCTCTATCGCCGACCGACTGCGGTCTATCAAGCGCATGCGTCCAGCACTTCCTCGCCCCCAGGACATTGTTGCCGTTCCATGGGTCGGCTACGTCGACGGTATGAAGACGTCAGGTCTCTGGGACAAAGTGGTTAGTCGGATTGAGCAGGCCGGATACCCTGAGGCTGTGAAAGCTGCCGAAAAGGCGTTCGATGAACTCATTCGTATGGAGCGCCGTGAGTTGGCTCAGTTGATCATGGGCGAGCAGTACGAGACTCTCTGGGCACGTCCCACCAGCTAGAGCACTTTTCCCATTTGGTGTGTGTTACGTCGAAGGCTTGAACGCCCTATTTTGCGCGCTCGACGTATAACTTGTTAACGCTTCGTTTGATGTTCGTTGCTGGGGCTTCTAGCGTTTAGCGCTACTTGACGTAGTGTTCTGTGAACTCCAGACGACCTGTTTGCCGTACTTGGTACCCGGATTGGCCAGTTTGAAACAAGCATTGATGTGGACCATTGGTTCACTTTTATTGATCGCGTTCAACACCGCTGTACGGTTGGTGATGTTCCGTGTTGGCCGAAGGTCGAGGTGGGTTTTCATTTCGATATTGCTGCTGGTGGGGTTTTTAGGTTGGCTTTTGCCAACTGGAGACAAACGGTCGGATTCGGTGGCCGAAGCCGCATCACTTGAGCACACTTACGGGTTGGTTTCATGGGAGTTCGAAAACTTTTTCGACAAATGGAGTCACCGCGTGTGGACGGTATTGCCGTGGACGCCGACCAGTGAAGAGGATCGACGTGCGGCACTTGATCGATATGTTGTGTTTGTCGAAGAACTACGTACGGCGAAGGCTGATCTCGATAGGGCCACTTCCAAGGAGAATCCCGATGCAAGCGTGATTTATGACGCACAGAGCGTGGTGGATCGACTAATTGCGGAGCGTGACGGGCTTAGGGATGGGCTCGAGGAGTATCTAGAGCAGGTGATTGCGGATGTGGTGCGATCGGACGAAGTTGATCTAGTGGGATCGTTCGTGTGGCCACCTGTGGATTTCCGTATCGATAGCCCGCCCAAACTTCTTGTGACGTCGCCACGTGAGGAGATCTCTCGGATCGAAGATGTTTTGATCGATCCTGATATTTCGGTAGATCAGATGTCGGAAATTGAGCATGAGCTCGTCGACTCGCATGATTTATCGGCAGTGGTTATTCAAACAGGTGGACTGGCGAGCTATCCGAACGTCATTCCGACAACAGGATTAAAGCGGCTGGTCGATGTTGGTGCTCACGAGTGGCTGCATGTGTATCTCGTGTTTTATCCGCTTGGCAGGGCGTATTTCGATGATGGAGACATCCGTTCGATGAATGAGACGCTCGCCGACATGTTTGGCCGGGAAGTCGGCCTACGTGTGCACTCTGAGGTTACTGGCGAAGAGTTCGTTGCACCGGTTCGACCCGAAACGGCGTCTAAGCAGGCAACCGAAGCCGAAGACGAGGATGAGTCGGACGAGACCGGGGAGTTCAGCTTCAATCGGTTCATGGGCGAGACGCGTGAGAAAACCGATGAACTATTGGCTGATGGCTTGATTGACGAGGCCGAGGCGTACATGGAGGCTCGTAGAGTAGAGCTGCTCGATCACAACTACCAGATTCGCAAGATCAATCAGGCGTATTTTGCCTTTCACGGCACGTATGCGGAGAGTCCTTCATCAACCAGTCCGATCGCCAGATATCTGTGGGATCTTAGAGAACAGGTCGATTCGGTGGGAGAACTGGTGAAGCTGTTAAGGCCGTTGGGTATGTACAACGAATTCGAGGAGCTGCTTATCGAGTACGGCGTAGAGCTTGAATCAGACGAGTGATCCTGTGAATTAGGGTCAGAATGCCCTGAACTTGAGTGTGACTATCGGGATTTTTAGTTCGTTTTTGATTCTCGACGTTATACTTGCTAACGATATTCAGTCTGAACTGTAATTTAGTCAGCAAAATTTATCGACGTGCTCTGCGACCGCAGAGTGAACGAAATAACAAAACGCAACGTATTGGCTCAAGTAATGACCGATATGAGGAGATGCGATGGCGGCGCCAAACGATGACACTCAGGTAGTCGATAACAAGATGTATCGACCGCCCCAACAGGAAGAAGCCCAGTTAACCCTCGATGAAGTTATCGAGCGGTTGCGTGCGTCACTACCGAACATACCCGGTATTGGCGGCGGTGGAACTATCGGGCTGATATTCGCAGCACTGATCATAATTTCGCTCATCTGGGCTGGAACAGGGTTTTACACCGTGGGCCCTGATCAGGAAGCTGTTCTGCGAACGTTCGGAAAATTCACCGGAACAACTTCCGGTGGTCTTCACTGGCACTATCCAGGTCCGATTGGCAAGCGAAACGTTGTAGCGGTTACGCTTTCTCGACGTATGGAGCTTGGATTCCGATCTGGAGCAGACGGATTTACAGTTGCTCAGTCGGTGACCAACGAGTCGCTGATGATCACGGGTGATGAGAACATCGTCGACGTACAGGCTGTGATTCAATATCGAATATCTAGCCTTCAGGACTACTTGTTTGAAGTCGACGATCCGGGTGACCCCGATCGGGGAATTCTTCCCGGCAGTCCAGATGGCAGAACATTACGGGACATCGCTGAGACTGCTCTAAGACAGGTTGTTGGCGCGAGAAATATTGATGACGTTCTGACAACTGAAAAGGAACAGGTCCAGACAGAGGTCCAGTTCAAGATGCGTGAGCTTGCTTCCGAGTATTCGACTGGTGTTGAGGTATTGCAGGTGTTGTTGCAGAACGTGAACCCGCCGCTGGAAGTCCAGGCGGCTTTCGAGGACGTTGTTCGTGCTCGTGAGGACAGGGAGCGATTGATCAACCTTGCTGAGGCTTACCAGGCTGCGGAACTACCGAAGGCTACTGGTGAGGCGGCGAAGATCACCGAAGCTGCTAAAGGTTTCAAACAAGGTCGTATTGCACGTGCCCAGGGTGAAGCCGACGGTTTCGATGCGATCTTATTGGGTTACGAGGGATCTCCTGAGGTAACTCGACAGCGGTTGTACCTAGAAGCAGTTGAAGAAATATTGCCGGGTGTTACAAAGTTCATTCTCACTGATTCTTCAGTGCTGCCGTTCCTGCCCCTTTCGGGTGCAACTGGCGGATCGGGTCTAATAACAGGCACCGGAGCAGGGGGAGGTCAATAATGGCTAAACTCACTATCCCGCTGATCGTAATAATTATTGCCGTAGTT
>JAPYUK010000005.1:9440-78338 GCA_029936155.1 Dehalococcoidia bacterium
GTGATTCCACAGACGTTGTTCGTGGTTGACGAGACTCAACTGGCAATCGTGACTCGATTTGGTGAATTCAAACGTGCTCACACAAACCCTGGTCTCCAAGTGAAGACACCGTTCGCTGAGCAAGTGATGCGGTTCGATAAACGACTACTTCGAGTGGACGTTGCGCCGGCATCGTTGCTCACTTCCGACAAGCGGAACCTGTTGATCGACTCGTATGCTCGGTATCGAATCGTCGACCCGCTGATCTTCTTCAAGAACTTGAGGAACGAAAGTCTTGCGGACGCTCGTGTTGGTGACATCGTCAACGCACAGCTCCGGCAGGAAGTGGCGCGAGATCTTCAGACCGAAGTGATTTCTGAGACCCGTGAAGACATCATGGATCGGGTGACTCTAGACAGTAACCGGATCGATATTCCTCGAGGGGACGTGTTCAGAGATTACGAAAATCTTGAAAATCCTTACATCACGGTGCGTGTCGATGACGATGTTAATGATCAGATTCGCCCAAGGCTGGCAACGGCCGAGGAAAAAGCGGCTCTAATAGTTGAACCAACCCCGGACATACTTGACGGCTTCACGATTACCTACGCTGTGAATATTCGCATGGCTCTAGGTATTGTGATTGTCGATGTTCGAATCAAGCGTGCTGACTTTCCGCCCGACATTGAGACAAGTGTGTTCTCAAGAATGGAAGCGGAACGTGAGCGAATCGCCAGTGGTTTGCGTGCTGAAGGTACGCAGCGTGATTCTGAGATTCGGGCAAACGTCGACAGGCAGGTGAACATCATCTTGGAAACTGCTGAAGGTACTTCGGCACTTCTACGTGGTGAGGCTGAGCAGGAAGCAATCAACATTCTTGCGGCGTCGCTTGAGAAGAACCCTGACTTCTACAGCTTCCGAAGGTCGCTTGAGGCGTACAAGGTGTTCATTGATGGGCAGACTACAGTCATTCTCGATCCGAACAGTGAACTGTTGAAGTTCCTATCCGATCCGGCAGGTGGTTCGTAGAGTCTGGCGCTGGTACTAAACAAATCAGGATCGGCCCCGAGAAATCCGGGGCCGATTTACGTTAAATCAGGTTGTGAAGTCGCTTGTGGAGCACGACACGAACTATCGAAATGACGACCGCTGCCGACACAACGAAGACTATCGAATTGATCGATATCGACGTCGCAAGACCAATGGCAGTTCCCGCTGCAGGTGCGTGTTCGGTGTTTGTGATCGTCATGAACAGGATTACGACGGAGAGCGAAGCGCCTTCCATCACATGAACTACCCACTGATTGCTGGATACGGAGTCGGGCATCAATAACATCAGCCCAACAATGCAGCCGGCTACCAGAATGGCAGAAATGTGCCCGCCGATTATCCTGAACGGATTCGAAGTTATCGAGTGCGGTACAAAAAACACGATTGCAACAGAGCTGGTGACAGCGGCCACTATGATGATCGAACCGCTGGTAAGCGGTTCCTGGGCAGTAAGTATTCCGACGAGTGCGAGTCCGGCGAGAAAATCCTGAACGAGGTATATACGCGGTCGATGAACGAATTTGGCATCAAACCACCTGAGAAGGGGATGAGGCCTAACGGCGCGCTTTTTGAGCGCTTGCGTGTTGAACGCTTTGGGTCGCTAGAAATCGACATTTATCTGGTGCAAAGATGGTCGGTAAGAGATTGGAAATAACAGTGCAAAGATTTCGGCGCAGCCGGCATTCAACACCAGTTAGTGGAATATTGCTGCACACTGTTGCCATGTTTGTAAACGTTAACTAACATAAGACTGTCAACCAGGGGTTGAACAAAAACACCTATGGCAACACGTACCAGACTCGATCACCAGACACGGCAGCATCAGATTGTCGAAGCTGCTCGCGATCTTATTGCGAGTGGAGGGCTAGATGCGCTAACCATTCGAGGAATTGCATCTAAGGTGGGAGTGACCGAAGCTGCGATATACCGGCACGTTGACTCGAAAGAGGAAGTGATTCTCCTTCTCATCCAGGAAGTTGAAGAATCACTGTTTCATGCCATATCACGGGCAACGCGATCTGACCGGCATGCGTTAGAGCGTTTGGAGCACATGCTTCAGCTTCATGTTTCGTATGTTGAGTTGCGGCAGGGAATTTCGTTCATAGTTATTGCCGAGGCGGCTCAATTTGAAGAGCCGAAAGTCCGCTCCGCTGGACGCCGTTTGGTGGAAAAATATCTATCTCTGGTATCCGAAATAATCGCTCAGGGTATCGAAAGAGATGAAGTAAGCAAATCGGTGTTTCCAGATGCGGCAGCAATGATATTTTTCGGTATGATTCAGTCCGCGGTTACAAGATGGCTCTTCGACCCATCGACTCATCCTCTAGGGGAGAACGCAGTTTCGATGTGGAAGTTGTTTAGAACTTCACTCGAATTCTCGGGTGAAGATTCCAACCGATACTCTCAAGAGGACGGGATGAACTGAAATGTCCGTAATAACGATTGATGGACATATTGGAGCTGGCGGCCCTGAATTGGGCAAGCGAGTCGCGAGGATGTTCGATTTCGACTACGTCGATCGAATAGCCCTTCCACGTACACTGACCGATGCCGACAACATGCCTTCTGGCAGGATGGCTGATCGATTCTGGTCGATCATCGAAAGAGCGATTTCTGGATTCGCTCTTGGCAATGCTGCAGGTGACCCGTATTTTAATGTTCCCGAATCTCTGCTTTTGCCGTTGACTTGGGATAGTGAGGGTCCTTCTGAAACTCACGACAAAGATATTGAGATGTCAGGTGTCGACAGTCTGTTCGAACTTGGCAACGCCGTGCTGGTTCATCGGGCCGGTTGCGTTGAAGCTGGTGAACGCACGGCACTGAAGGTTGGGCTGTTTGCTTCGTGGGAAGATCGTGTAGAGCGGATCATGAAGCGAGAGGGCTTGAAGTCGACTTCGGACGCCGAGTACACGATCGAGCGACGAGAGAAGCTCCAGCGTGAGTATTTTGGCGACATACATGGCGCCGAACCAGATGACCCGAAACTGTACGACATCACGGTCGACACAAGCTCAGAGAGCATTCCCGTGGCTTCGATCAAGGTTGCACGGTTCGCTCGACAGGCGCTGGCACTGCAGACCGCCTGATCTGGCTCAGGTTTTTTTCGGTCTCGCAAAACGTTCCTGATTCTTCATGTTCGATCAGCGCGCCCGGCGTTATAGTGTTGATCATGTATTCAACCCGATGAAACGGTGTAAGGGTGGTTAAATATTGACCAAGCTAGCGAGCGAAATTATGTCTTCACCGGTAGTGACGATTTCTGCCGATAGACCTGTGTCTGATGCTGCAAAGCTGATGCTCGAAAAGGGTGTTGGATCAATTGTAGTCGTTGACGATGCTGGTGAGTATGTCGGGCTGCTCTCTGAGTCGAAGTACCTGCCAGAGGAATCAGTGCTACCGTATCTCAGACAATCGGTGCTCCGAATACTGGGTAGCGAGTTGGGCGATCTCGAGAACATCGAGGAAGTTATTCACAGCACTCGAAGCACGCCCGTTGGAGACGCGATGCAGAAGTATGCAAATACGGTCACACCCGATACACCTCTTTCTGACGTGGCGAAAATACTGGTTGGCGAAGGTTCGCATCATCTGCCGGTTATCGACGGTGGTAAGCCAGTTGGGATGATCTCGCGCCACGACCTGCTAACGCTCTTCGCAGAGACCGACTAAGGTTAGCTTCCGGCCAGAGTCAAGCTGCCGTCACGAATCTGATCAGTGATATCGCTCAGGTCTTTTGGACTTTCGATGCTGGTCCACATCATTTTTGATTTATAGGCCGACAGTTTGCCCTGTTTTGCCAGATCCTGGAACGTAGTCGTTTCGTGGTCGCCAATATCTGGAAGCAGTGATTCGATCTGGCGATCAAACAGGTATACCCCGGCGTTGATCCAGAACGGCAGGTTGCCCTTTTCGATGAACTGAGTAACGATGTCTTGGTCGTCGGATTCAACAACGCCGTACTGGCTCGGATATGGCACAAGCATCATTGTGCCCATCGATCCGCTATTTTCGTGAAGTTCAGCTATCGGTTCGAGCGGTTGGTTGGTGATGACATCGCCGTTCGCCACCAGAACGTTCTTGGCGTTGGCAGGAACCATCGAGAGACCCTGCTTGAGAGCACCACCGCGCCCAAGCGGGGAATCTTCAAACGAGTAGTGCGCCGTGATACCGTACTTCGAGCCGTCACCAAAGTAGCTTTGAATCATCTCGCCCATGTAGCCACACAGGAAAACGACGTCGGTGACGCCCTGCGCCCGCATCCAGTCGACCTGATAGGAGATGATCGGCTTGCCGTTTATTTCTACCATCGGTTTGGGACGATTGTCGGTGAGAGGTCGTAGCCGCTCGCCGCGTCCACCGGCGATAGTTAGCGCAAAGAAGCGGTCACTCATCTATGGCCCTTTATTGAGTCGGTGCAGTACCAAGCTTCGATTCGAACAATCCGAGAAGGTTACCAGTAGCCCTAGATGTGTTCGAGTTAGAGCGATGGGTAGATTGTGCGCTTTTTTGGCATGCTAATTTGTGAGGGAATCTATGATGCGACCAAGTAGGCCTTGCATCGATCTTCGATCTTCGATTTGCTCATCGGAGTCAAACGCTCCCCGGGATGGATAGGTTCCCGGCGACTGAACTACGATGAGATCGAGGCTGGGGCAGACCCAGATGTGTTGTTGGCCGGCTCCACTTGCAGCAAATGAGTCTTTTGGTAGATCGGGCCATACCTGCGACTGGTCGTTGCACCAGAAGCCGAGACCATAGACGTGGCGTTCTTCTGGTTCGTTGTCGAGAATTTCCTGCGAAACTCGCGTCGCTTTGTCGATCCATTCAGCTGGAATTACTTGCGTGCCGTTCCAGTTGCCGCGGTTGAGCCAGAGCCAACCCATGCGCGCCATGTCACGAGACGACATGAGATATCCGGTGAAGTAGCCAAACACACCGAGTTTAGCCTCGGGGTGCAGATCGAAATTACTGTACTCCCATGACCAACTGCCATCGACGAGGTTGCGGACTTTCCATTCGGTGAGCGTACCGAAACCAGCGCCTTGATCAGGTTTTGTTGTCTTGTAGAGGTTGTATGCAGAGGCAATAGCGTGGGTGAGGATGTTCATACCGAACGTCTGGTAGTTGAAAACTTTTCCGGGAGCTTCGCCGGGCTTCATGTATCCGGACGTGTTTCCGATCAGATGATTAAACGTGATGCCGTCGTTATCTGGAAATGCGTATCGGCCTTCTTTTGGACCTCCACCTGGGGCGATGTCGAGCATCTCGGGGTAGTAATCGGCGACGCGATCGTTTTCGGATCCGATCACGCCTTCACTGATTGCGATTCCCAGTACGGACGCGAATGTCGACTTAGAGGCGGACGCTTGATGTGCCTGAGCCAATGGGTCAGTGCGGAAACTCCACTCGGTCGCGATCTTGCCGTGTCGAGCGATGAGGATCCGGTAGGGCCTGCTATCTGAGGATTCGGAGAGCTCAGTCTGGTAGTGGGCGGCTTCGGCCAGTTTTATTCGGTCGATGCCGACCTCATCGAGTTCTGCTGTTTGCCATTCAGTGCCCGGCCAGACACGTTCCGGATGTGTCGACATTGTGACTAGACCTGACTTTCTAAGTCGATTGCTGAAGCGCTATCTAGCGATACTGCACCGAGTGAATCTCTAACAGCCTGCGACATGTCGTGGAATCGCATTTTGTTTGGCAACTCCTGCTGTAGGCGATTGGTTACGTAGGCGAACGACACGTCGTGTTCCAAGCTCGCCCAGCCGGTGGAAGTAGCGGCTCCGCCGTGCCCAACGGTGTCGTGGTCGTTCTTGCTGGCGTACTGGTTAGGTGGTTGTGATGGCAGGCGAACACCGAACCCAACACGTGAGTAGTTACCTGAGGCTTCGTCCGGTCCTTCAGCTTGAAGCGACGTCACGTCTGTGATGACATCTTCAGGTAGCCACGGCACACCCTTCAGCTTGCCGTTGCCTGAGATCGCCGAGTAGAACTTTGCTACGTCGTGTGAGGTGGTGATCATCGAGCTCGAGGGCATCATAATCTGCGAACGGCCAAAAGAGAATCGAGAAGCGAGTGCCGAGTTGTCCCATTCATCTCCGGCTTCGATTCCCACGACTCGACCAAACTCTGATGGGTCCACTATTAAAGCGGTGCTTTTGAGTCCCAGTGGCAGGAGAACCTCTCGTTTGAACGCCTCATCGAACGAGAGCCCAGATATTCGAGAAGCCACTTCGCCAACGAGCCAGCCAAAGGTCTGAGAGTGGTAGTGGACGACCTTGCCGGGTTCGGTTGCGGGCGTCATGTCTTCGATATGCGATATCACCCTGCCCCAGTCATTGTGGTCGCCCGACGGGATGCTAGCCGAGGAGGCAAGTCCCGCTGAGTGCGAGAGAACGTGGCCAATTGTGATCGGGGATTTACCGCGAGTCCCGAATTCCGGCCAGAACTCGGCGACAGGGGTGTCCCACTCGACATGTCCTCGCGACTTGTACCGCCACAGCACGGCTGCTATGAGTGGCTTGCCCATAGAGAACACTCGGAATAGTGGCCTTGCGTGGGCTGCTCCTCGCGTTAGATCGACAACCTGCTTGCCGTTTTTGAACACGGCCAGAGTCGCGCTTGAGTGAAGTCCTTCGCTGATTTGACGATTGAACTCGGTTTCGATCGCCACTGTGTCGATTGCGGCTACTTGGTGTACTTCGGGTACTTCGGGTGGCGATTGGGTCATTTGCGATGAGTCGTCTGGTGTTCGTGATCGGTATCCGGACAGGGTAGTCTTTGGGGCGTATTGAGGGGCGAGTGACGGGATCGAAGTTGGGCTCGGAGATTCCTATTTGTGCCATCAGTGGTCGAAATCAGGTGAATCAGGCGGAGATACGAAAGGAAATGTTATGCCATTAGGAGAAGCTCCACGACAGATAGAGCCGAAGAACCTTGGCGACTATCTGGAGATCCAGATCAAATCGGTGTTCCAGAGCGGAATGCGGTGGAAGGTTGTTGAGTCGAAATGGGCAACTGTCCGTGAGGCGTTTCACGACTTTCAAATTGGCGCTATCGCTGCGATGGACGAGTCGGCAGCCGACGCGCTGGCAGATGACAACCGAGTTATCCGCAATCGGCGCAAATTGCAGGCCATTACCGACAATGCCCGTCGGACGATCGAGCTCGACGATGAGTACGGATCGTTCCAAAGTATTTACGTTCGCATGGTTCGTTCGGAGACTTGGCGAAAGATCTTTGAAAACAGTTCAAATTCATGGGCGAGATGGGCTGTTACTACTGGCTGTACGTTGTTGGAGAAGATGTCCCGGATCACGATGTATTCGAGGCGGAATGCACGCAGAAGAAGCGGTGATTTGAGAATTGAGTGAGCGGACGAAGCAAGTGCCGGTTGAATTCAAGCATTTCGGGTCGATTCGGCGTGGTACAGTGGCGGATTTAGCGGGCGGTTGGGAATAAGACTGCCTGAAGTACGTATTTTTCGAATACTTAACAAGCATTGGTGATACCTCCTGTGACTACTGATTTACGAACGAACGCTGATGGTCTGGAATTCAAGCAATTCGGTAAGCGGTACCGAAAAGTCGACGGTGACGAGAAGGTCACCGGGCGTGCGATATTTGGGGCTGATTTCACAGCACAGGGCTCTCTGTTTGGCAAGATCGTTCGTAGCCCGCATGCCCACGCTCGCATCGTGTCTATCGACACATCGGAGGCTGAGGCAATGCCCGGCGTCGAGGCGGTCTGTACAGCAGCCGACTTCCCTTCCGATGTTTCAGGTGATGTCGACACGGGTGAAGTTGAAATCGGTATCCAATTCCTGGCCAATCTGATCATGGGTCGCAGGAAAGCGTTATTTGAAGGGCACCCTGTTGCGGCAGTTGCTGCAACCGATATTCACATTGCCGAGGAGGCGACTCGAAGTATAAAAGTCGAGTGGGAAGTTCTTCCAGCTGTTACCGATCCGATCGAGGCGATGTCGCCCGATGCGCCACTGCTTCACGAGGGTCTAATCGCTACTTCGCTATCTGGGTCTGCCGATAAACCGAGCAACATTGCCGGTCATATGGAAGGTGGCAAGGGCGATGTCGAAAAGGGATTTGCCGAATCTGACGTAGTGGTCGAGCGAACGTACCGCACGTCGCTGGTTCACCAGGGTTATCTCGAGCCGGAAGCCGAGACGGTTTTCTGGCAGGCGGATGGCAAGATTGAGGTCTGGGCCAACTCACAGGGATCGTTCCCGCTTCGCCAGAACATGTCGAACCTTTTGGGAGTCGATGTGAGCAAGATTAAGGTCACACCGCTCGAAGTAGGAGGGGCGTTTGGCGCGAAAAACACTCCACGTATTACACCTGTTGCAGCAATTCTTTCTCGAAAATCAGGTAAGCCCGTGAAGATAGTGCTGACTCGTGAAGAGGTACTCAAGGCGACAGGTCCGGCATCAGGTGCGGTCGTCACAGTGAAGATGGGTGGAACCAAAGACGGGGTTCTAAAAGCCGCACAGGCACGACTCGTGTTCGGTGCTGGTGGGTTCCCGGGGTCGCCGGTTCTGCGTGGTATGCAGACCATATTTGCCTGCTACCAACCCGAGAACTCAAAAGTCGACGCCTACGACGTTGTGACCAACGCTCCTCGTGTTGCTGCTTATCGTGCGCCAGGCGCTACGGTCGCTACTTTCTGTGGTGAATCTACTCTGGATGATCTTGCACGTGAACTCGGGTATGACCCGATGGACTTCCGAATCAAGAACGCCTCGAAAGAGGGTGATTCTAATGTGGATGACGATGTTTACACCCGTATCGGCATCGTCGAGATGCTGGAGACGGTCAAGGCCTCAGATGAGTACAACCGACCTATTAAGAAGAACGAGAACGGCTGGCCGGTAGGGCGTGGAGTTGGAATTGGCTGGTGGCCGTGCGGCATTGAGATTTCAAGCGCAAGGGTGATGGTCAACCACGATGGTGGAGTCGATGTGGCGACTGGTGCTGTCGACCTGCATGGTGTTCGTACGGGTACGGCGCAGGTCGCAGCGGAAACGCTGGGTATCGATCCCGAAGAGGTTCATGTTCACACCGCTGATACCGAGGGTATTCCTTACACGGGGAATGCTGCGGGATCACGGATTACGCGTTCGCTAAGTCAAGCGGTGTTTAAGGCTGGATCATCGGTTATCGAGCAGATGAAAGAAAAAATGGCAGTTCGTTTCGGAGTAGACACAGAGTTCGTCGAATACGAGGACGGTCATTTCTTCGCTCGCGACAACCAAGATTCAAAAGTATCTTTCAAGGAAGCCGGATCTGCGGTTACGAAGAACGGATCGAACGTCGTGGCAACCGCTTCGAACGATCCGGGTATGCGACCGGCAAACGGTTACGCCATGGCTGTTGCCGATGTTGAGATTGATCCCGATACCGGGAAGGTTCAACTCACCGATTTCACGTTGTTCCAGGATGTGGGCACGTGCGTGAACCCGACCCAGGTTGAGAACCAGATGCAGGGTGGGGCTGTACAGGGTATCGGCTGGGCACTCTCAGAAGAGTATGTGTACGACGATCAGGGGCAGATGCGAAACGCCTCGTTCCTCGATTACCGCATGCCTACGGCTTTCGATCTGCCCATGATTGGGACAGTAATTCTTGAAAAGCCTGCCGATGATGGTGCTTTTGGGATCAGGGGGGTTGGCGAGCCGCCAATCATCCCACCGCCTGCTGCTATTGCCAACGCTATTCGAGATGCCGCTGGCGTTCGAATGGGCAGGTTGCCTATGAGTCCGGAGCGAGTATTCGAGGCGATGAACGATTCGTCACTTTGATTCGGATCATATTTTTCAGCCACGAAGTTCACTAGAGGCGACACTAATTGACTGAATCCAAGACAGGGGTGTTTCAGGCCGACTGGAAAGCCCCGGGGCTTACGCCACGCCAAGTGAAGTTGACTTTAATCGGCGTGATGTTCGCGATGTTCCTCGCGTCGTTGGATCAGACGATCGTGGCGACTGCGATTCCGCGGATCATGGCCGATCTCGATGGATTTGATCGGTTTACTTGGATTTCGACGTCGTACATAGTCGCTTCAACGTCGGTGGTGCTGATCACGGGTGCGGTATCTGACGTTTACGGTCGCAAGTGGCTGTTCGTAGCTGCTATCACGCTGTTCCTGGTTGGTTCGGTGGCAGCCGCTACATCGCCGACGATGAATGCGCTGATCGCCTTTAGGGCGGTACAGGGTCTTGGCGGCGGGATGATCATGGCGTTGTCGTTTGTGACGATCGCCGACCTGTTTCCGCCAGCCGATCGTGCCAAATACATGGGGATTATCGCAGCAATGTTCGGTGTTTCCTCGGTGCTTGGTCCCACGCTCGGCGGATTTATTACGGATCAGCTTTCCTGGCACTGGATTTTCCTGGTGAACGTTCCGCTGGGCATTCCGATTATCTTATTGTTCATCAAGTTATTCCCTACTCCTGAACGAAGTGGGCCGAGACGTAAGATCGACGTTGGTGGTGCAGTGCTGATCGTGCTCGCGATAGTGCCGGCGTTGCTTGGTTTGTCGTGGGGTGGCAACCAGTTTGAGTGGTCATCGGTTCAGGTTGTTGGGTCGCTGGCAATTGGTGCTGTGATGGCAGTGGTATTCGTTCTATACGAATCACGCGTCGACGCACCGTTACTCCCGTTATCTATATTCAAGAATCGGGTGGTCGGAATCGGACTGTTCGTGTCGTTCCTGACCGGATTGGCGATGTTCGGAGCGATATTCTTCGTTCCCTTGTTCTTCCAGGGTGTGCTTAGAGCGTCGCCGACCGCTAGCGGTAGCTTCCTGACGCCGATGATGCTGGGTATCGTGTTTGGCGCAGCGATTAGCGGTCAGATACTTTCGCGTACAGGCGGACATTATCGAATTCAGGGCGTGCTCGGATTGAGCATCATGGTCACCGGTCTGTTCCTATTGAGCCTCGTGGACGCCGACTCTACGCACGGTTACGTCCTCACGTCGGCGATCCTGATGGGATTCGGGCTGGGCTCATCGTTTCCGATCTACACGACGGCTATTCAGAACTACGTGCCGCAGCAATTTCTTGGTTTGGCCACTTCATCAGCTCAGTTTTTCCGTTCGGTTGGCGGCTCGATAGGACTCGCGTTGTTCGGATCGTTCATGGTGAGGCAGTTCAAGGACGGCATGGAAGTGAATTTGCCAGCCGAGGCATCGACCGCTGTGCCGCCCCAACTGCTTGAAAGCATTACCGACAATCCAAACGCGTTGGTGAGTCCGAAGGCGTCGAGCCAACTATTGGAGAGATTTACTTCTTCTGGTGAGGCCGGTGTCGAATTGGGGCAGCAGGTGCTTGAGGCGATTCGAATGTCATTGGCAGATGCAATCGGCGACGTCTTTTTCTTGGCGTTCATATTCGTACTGATATCGACTGTGGCGGCTGCGTTTATTCGCGAAGTGCCGTTGCGTGGCCGTGGTGGTCCGTCAGGGGGCGATCCCTGTAAACCGGCGGATGATGTATCTGAGGGCACTGTGCCGCTGCCTTCGATCAGCGACTAGTTTGTTGGCGCGCCTGCCGCGACAAAATCCGCGCGCCACGTCGATTTTGAGTTCAATCTCGCATGTGATTAATTGTGGCGGAGCCGTTCTGCGTTGGATTTCCCTTTCACTGGCACGAGTGGAATATGGGTGCTTCCCCGCATAACGCGCCTTTCAAGATTTAAGGCAGAGTGGCTAAAGCCACTACCTGTTGTGGTTTCGTTGACTGATTGCACAAGTATTTGTGGAGTTAGCAATGTGGGGACTTTAGGACTAGACGTTTTTACCTCTAGGATTAACGTTCACTCGTGAAGATGTGAGTTGTTCACCGGCCTAGGCATATCGCAATACGCACAGATCAAACTCAGATGGCAAAAGAATTAATCACTGCACTTGGGACTGACGACGAAAGATTGTCAGAACTTGCGGCGCGCGTCCGAAGCTTCGAGAGTGAGTTTCGCGTTATCGTCGGGCAGGCCAGCTAGCTACCCGACTCAGCGGCTGCGGCGTACGATCACTCCGACAGCGGCTGCTTTTCTTACTGCGCCGGGTTTTCGGACTGTAACGATCACTGACTGGGCGCGTTCATCTTCAAGACAGATCTCTACAATTCGCGCCGCCATTGCTTCAACTAGCCCGTAGCTGGACTCTTCGATTTCCGAAGTAACTGCTTTTGAGATTGTTCGATAGTTGATCGTGTCTTCAATGGCATCCGACTTACCAGCCGCTGAGAGATCAGCGGTGATCTCAATGTCGATCGTTATGCGCTGTTTCGTGAGGCGTTCCCATGGATTGATGCCGATGATGCAGTCGAGTTCGAGCTGCTCGATGTGAACAGTATCGAGTTGTGGTTGACCCTCTGAAGAAGATGTTGGCATTTCTAGTAAATGTGTCGCCCGCCGTCGACGTTGATGGTTTCGCCATTAATGAAATCGTTGCGGATGAGCATAAGCATCACGTCGGCCACTTCGTTCAGGGTTCCCATGCGATCGGCGGGTCCGAGCTCGATTTGTATCTCGCTGCGCGGGCGATCCAGAGGAATATCCGAAGGCGGGAGAATGGCGCCCAGTGAGATTTCGTTCGACTGGACTTGTGGCGCCAACGACAACGCAAGGGTTCGAGTGAGTCCTGAGAGAGCTGTTTTAGTAACGCCGTAGGCAAATCGAGTTGGACGAGCTGTGCGCCAGTCGTTGAGGCTGATTATCTTGCCTGGTGATTCGACTGGAAGTTGAGATTGCATTTCCTGCGCAAGTAGGAACGGTGCCCGGACATTGATGGCGAAGTGTCGATCCCAGTCTTCGGTCGAGACGTTTTCCAGTTCAACTTTGTCGAAGATTGAGGCGTTGTTGACCAAGATTTCAATCGGTCCGAGCTGTTCGGCGACCGATGCAGCTAGCCCGATGACATCGGCAACCTTTTCGAGATCGGCCTGTATCGTAATGGCTTCACTACCCATTGACTGGATCAGTGATGCAGTTTCGTTCGCATCGGTTTCCGACTCGCCGTAGTGAACGGCGAGTCGGCATCCGGCGTCGCCGAGGGCGATCGCGAGGGCGCGCCCGACTCTTCTGCCAGCACCGGTGACTAGCGCTACTTTTCCTTTTGGATCCATGGGAGGACGGTGCTCTCGATCGTGGTGGTGGCTGCTGCTAGCTCTGGCGGACGTGGCTAAAGAATTCTTCTCGTGTTGAAGCATTCTTTTTGAACATGCCGCGCACGGCACTTGTGGTCATTACCGTGTTGGGCTTTCGCACGCCTCTCATCGCCGCACACAGGTGCTGCGCTTCGATAACGACTCCAACACCGATTGGCTCGATCAGCTCATCCATGATCGTTGCAATCTCCTGAGTCATTCTTTCTTGAACCTGGAGACGGCGGGCGAACATTTCAACGAGTCGGGGGATCTTGGAGAGTCCAACGACTTTCTGGTTTGGAAGGTAGCCGACATGGGCTTTTCCATAGAACGGAAGCAAGTGGTGTTCGCACAGTGAGTAGAAGTCGATATTTTTGACGACAACCATCTCGTCGTATTCGACATCGAACATGGCATTGTTGATCAGTTCGACGGGATCGGTCGAGTAGCCGGAAAGCAGTTCGTCGTACATGTTTGCGACGCGCTTTGGGGTGTCGGCCGTGCCTTTGGCGTCAACGCCGTCGCCGACAGCCATGAGCATGTGCGTCACGCCCTCGGCGATAACCTGTTTACAGGAAGCACCGAGAAGGGGTCCGTCTTCGAATTGAAAATCAGTGGGTTCCGTTTTGGACTTGGTCGAAGACTCGATGATGGTCATTTCAGGTTTTCTCAGATCTGTGAATAGTTTTTCGGATCGTTATTACGATGCGGCTAATCTTGAAAATGATTCATCCAGTTTATCAATCGTGATGAGAGTCGATGTGTTTGCGGTGGCTTAGCCGCCGGAGATGGCGGTGATGAAGTGAACCTCGGTATCGGGTTCAAGCTTCTGCAGGAGTCCACGCCGGGTGGCGACGTGGCCGACAATCGCTGCCAGCCCCGGTTTCAGGCGGTCATCTTCGATGAGATGAGCCTTTGTGCCGGGGTGGGCCGATTCTAAATTGTCTACGAGCTCACGAAGGGTTTTTGCGGGCACGTCTACTTGCTCTGCGCCGTCGGCGTACTTGCGCAGAGCGTACGGGAGAAAGACCGTTGCCACAGTTGTGTCCTCCCCCTTCTCGAATTACGTGATTGGAACCAGCTAGTCGCCGTTCAGCGCTTCAAGGATACGACCTGGCTTGACTGGAAGTTCGTAGTACGACTTGCCGGTTGCTGCCTTCACAGCCTGGGTGGTCGCTGATAGCGGCGGGCAGATCGGAACTTCTCCGACTCCGCGAACACCGTAGGGGTGCAGCGGGTTCGGAACTTCGACCATGATCGTGTCTATCATTGGCATGTCGAGCGAGGTTGGCATTCGGTAGTCGAGGAACGACTTGTTTGCCATAGATCCATCGTCAACGATGAAGTATTCCTCGTTCAACGCCCAGCCGATTCCCTGAACGGCTCCACCCTGAATCTGCCCTTCGGCGTACTGGGGATGAACTGCCTTACCAACGTCCTGAATCGCCGTGTAGCGGACAACGTCGGTCTTGCCAGTGGCGAGATCGACTTCGAGGTCGCAGATGTGAACACCGTAGGCGTTTCCGGCTTCGGCGAGATTCACGGAAGAGGTCGAGGTTGCGGGTCCGCCGGTGGGATCGAGCTTGCCAGCAAGTTCCTGAATACCAATCGAATCACCGTTTGCGGTGAAGGTGGCTTCGGCAAACTCAACGTTAGCGACCTCGGTCTCCCAGAGATCGGCGACACGGCCCTTGAGCTCAACGACCAGCTTGTGTGCTGCGTTGTAGGCGGCAAGACCGGTCGTGTAAGTGGTCCGAGACCCGCCGGTTACGCCGGTGAAGCCGATCGAGTCGGTGTCGGGAATGCTGACGTGGAAGTCTTCGACCGGGATGCCGAGGACTTCGGCAGCCTGCATTGCGATAGAGGTTCGGGTGCCACCGATGTCGGCAGAGCCCTCATTCATCATTACGGTTCCGTCGTCCTGGAGCATAAGGTCACAGGTCGACTTGCCGCCACCGTTCATCCAGTAGGCAGAAGCGATACCACGCCCTCGTGCCTTGCCGGCTGGTGCATCGCCAAGAGGGGACTTCCAGTGGTCTGAATCGCGGGCAGCTTCGAGACATTCCTCGAGACCAACACGGATGAACTGCACGCCATCACCACGGCGGGTGCCTTCATGGGCGGCGTTGTCGAGTCGGAACTGAATCTTGTCGACACCGAGTTCGTCACAAATCTCATCGATGACGGTTTCGATAGCGAACGATGCCTGCGGTGAGCCGGGTGCTCGATAAGCAGCAGATTTTGGCTTGTTTACGAGGACGTCGTATCCGGTGATTCGTGAAGCGGGTAGGTTGTAGCAGGCGAATACGCAGATTGCTGCGGGACCAACTGCTGATCCTGGGTAGCCACCCGATTCGAGCATGAGATCGGTATCGGCGGCGGTGATTTTTCCGTCCTTGTTCACGCCGATCTTCATTCGAACCTTGCCGCCGGGTGCGGGGCCAGAAGCCTCGAACACGGAGGGTCGGTCCATTACCAGCTTGACCGGGCGTCCACCGGATTTTCGTGAAAGAAGTGCGGCGATAGGTGCGAAGTAGACCTTGGTCTTGCCTCCGAAACCACCACCAATTTCAACATAGTTCACTTTCACACGGGACTCGGGAATGCCGAGCATGCCAGCGGTTTGTGCGCGAACCCCGAAAGAGCCCTGCGTGCTGGACCAGACAGTCAGGTTGCCGTCTTCTGCCCAGATAGCGGTGGCGTTGTGTGGCTCGATGTAGCCTTGGTGAATCATCGACATCTCTACAGTTCGCTCGATGACGATGTCTGACTTTGCAAATGCGTCGTCGACGTCACCGAACTCATGGCGGAATACTCGGGCAACGTTCGTGTTTGAGACGTCTTCGCCGAGATGATCTCCTACGAGGTCTTCGAGAATGATCGGTGCATTGTCGGCCATGGCGGCATCGACATTGGATACCGGGGCGAGCACTTCGTACTCAACGTTGATTGCCTGCGCTGCTTCTTCGGCTGTGTTCCGGTCAACTGCTGCGACTGCTGCAACTACATGTCCACGATAGTGAACTTTGCCATCTGCCATGATGTTGGACTGGTCGCGCTTGAGATTTACGTTGTCCTCACCGGCGGCGATATCACGGTCTTCCGCTGCGGGGAAGTCCGCATGGGTTAGAACTGCGAACACGCCGCTCATCGCCTCGGCTGCCGAGGTGTCGATGCTCTTGATTCGAGCGTGCGCGTGCGGGCTGCGAATAACGTCACCCCAGATAAGACCCGGAGCCTTGACGTCTCCACCGTAAATCGCACGGCCAGTCACCTTGTCCAGACCATCGTGCCTGATAGGTGACTTACCAATTACCTTGTAGTCCGTCTTTGTATCGTAGGTTGCGGCCATTCGAATTCCTCATTGGATCTTCGTTAGTTTGATCCGATTATTGAGCTATTTACAGATTGTTCTGGAAACAAGTTGGCCGGGAAGCTTAATTCAGCTCCCGGCCACTCGATTCACTATTTAGCTTTCAGCCCGTTCAAGTTTTATTGCGTTCCTATTTAAGTGCTTCCAGAATGCTTCCGGCATTCATGGGAGTGTTGTAGAGCCTTGTTCCGATCGCGTCTTTTATTGCGTTTGCAATCGCTGGGATCGGCGGGCATATCGGAGTTTCACCAACGCCACGGACACCGTACGGGTGTAGCGGGTTTGGAACTTCGACGAGCACGGTTTCGATCAATGGGAGGTCAAGTGATGTGGGCATTCGGTAGTCGAGGAAGCTGGAGTTGGCCATCGTGCCATCGTCCGTCATGAAGTATTCCTCGTTGAGCGCCCAGCCAATTCCCTGAACAGCGCCGCCCTGCAACTGTCCTTCTACATAGGAAGGGTGAATTGCGGTTCCGACGTCCTGAATAGCGGTGTACCGTATGATGTCGGTCTTGCCGGTTTCTACGTCGATTTCTACGTCGGCGATGTGCAGACCGAAGCCATCACCAGCCGATTCGAGATCGACGCTACCGGTCGAGTTTGCAGGGCCACCGAGGTCGCCGAGCTTGCCCGCGAGTTCCTTGAACCCGATCGTCTTTTGCGCTTCTGCCTTCGAGCTAAACACGCCATCCTTGAAGTCGACATCGTCTTTGTTGATGTCCCAGAGAACAGCAACCCGGTCTTTTAGAACCTCGACAAGATTGTTCGCTGCGATCCAGCAAGCGTATCCAGTTGCGTAGGTTGTGCGGGAGCCGCCGGTTACATCGGTGTATCCGACAGATTCGGTGTCGCCAACGGTGGGTCGAACATCGTGCGCACCGATGCCGAGCACTTCTGCAACGTGCATTGCCATCGAAGTACGTGAGCCACCGATGTCGGTTGAACCTTCGGTTAGTTGAACGGTGCCGTCGCTATTCAGCGCAAGATTTGCCGATGACTTGAGTCCAATGTTGAACCAGTATCCATTTGCGATACCGCGTCCACGCTTCTTGCCTGCTGGCGCATCGCCGAGCGGTGCGTTCCAGTGGGCAGATTCCTTCGTGGCTTCGAGGACTTCTTCCATTCCTATCTTCGAGAAAAGAACTCCGTCGCCGCGACGTGTCCCTGCCTTGGAGGCGTTATCGATTCGGAATTTTAGGGAGTCCCAACCGGCTTCTTCACATAGTTCATCGACGGCCGATTCCATAGCGAAGGCAACCTGAGGTGATCCGGGTGCTCGGTACGGGGCGACTTTGGGCTTGTTGACAAGAATGTCCCACCCGTCGATTCGGGTGTTGGCGATCTCGTAAGGAGCGTAGACGCACATAGCGGCTGGGCCGATGAATGCGCCCGGGTTGGCTCCGGCCTCGAACCAGATATCTGCGGTTGCTGCGGTGAGCTTCCCGTCGACGTCGGCTCCGAGTTTGATGATCATTCGTGCTCCGGGGGTTGGTCCGGTGGTCTCGAACACGGCGGTTCGCTCCATGACCATCTTGACCGGGCGACCAGATTTTTTTGATAGCAATGCTGCGAGTGGCTCGAAGTAGACCGGGATCTTGCCACCGAACCCGCCGCCAATTTCGAGCGGGGTCACTTTGACTTGAGAAACGTTGACTTGAAGTATTCCGGCAATCTGGGTTCGTGCCGGGAATGCACCCTGCGTGCTGGTCCAGATTTTGATTCGGTCTTCTTCATCCCACGTTGCAGTTGCGTTATGAGGTTCGATGTAGCCCTGGTGGACCATCTGCATGTTGTACTCACGCTCAATCGTGTGAGCTGCAGCTGCGAAGGCACCTTCAACATCGCCGAACTCGTGTCGAACATGCGCTGCCATATTGGTGTTGGTTACATCTTCACCAAGGTCGTCTCCAACAAGGTCGGGGAGCAGAATTGGTGCGTCGGGCTTGAGAGCGTCGACGACGTTCGTGATCGATTTGAGGACTTCGTATTCAACTTTTACGAGACGAGCCGCTTCTTCTGCCGTGTAGCGGTCGACTGCTGCGATGGCTGCGACAGGGTGGCCTTTGTACAGGACTTTATTGTCGGCCATGAGCTTGTTAGAAGCCCACTTGAAGTTGATGTTGCCTTCGCCGAGGTCGACAAGCTTGCTTTCGGCCTTCGGCATGTCGGCGCCGGTGAGAACGGCGAACACGCCGTCCATCGCCGCGGCTGCGGACGTGTCGATGGACTTGATGTTGGCGTGGGCGTGCGGGCTTCGTACACAAACTCCCCAGATCAATCCGGGTAGCTTCATGTCTCCACCATAAATTGCTCGTCCGGTCACCTTATCGTAACCGTCGTGTCGAATTGGGCGTGTTCCAACTACTTTGTAGTCGGTCTTTGGCTCAAATGTTGCGACCATATTTTCTATCTCCGGGCCCGTGCCAGTTTAGGTACGAAAGCTGCCGACGGCGCGCCGACAGCTTCGAGGGGTTACGTGTTAACTACTTGCTTTTTGCACTGCTCGTACGATCTTGTCGTACCCAGTGCATCGGCAAAGGTTTCCTGCTAGCCAGTGTCGAATTCGGCCTTCGGTTGGTGAAGGCTCGTTGTCGAGCAGGCCCTTGGCTGCCACGAGGAAGCCGGGTGTGCAGATACCGCACTGAAGTGCTGCTTCTTCGAGGAATGCCTGCTGTAGAGGGTGGAGACCTTCTGCAGTGGCCATGCCTTCAACGGTATCGACGTTTTTGCCGTTTACTTCTGCGCCAAGAACAAGGCAGGAGTCGACGATTCGCCCGTCAACGCTGACCGTGCATGCACCACAGTTGCCGTCGAGACAGCCTTCTTTCGTGCCAGTGAGTCCAATGAGTTCGCGAAGTGTGTCGAGCAGGCTCATGTACGGGGGCACGAGAAGTTCGTGCTCCTGACCATTGATGGTCGTAGTTACATGAATCTTGCCCGGGGATTTTGTAGTCATGTGGTTATTTATCCTCTTGCCCGTTCAACGGCCTTGTTGATCATGCGGCCTGTGAGGACTTCTACGAGTTGTTTGCGCTGGTCGACAGTTCCACGCATATCGGTAATCGGTGTTGCTGCGTTCTTTGCGAGTGCAGCGGCAACGGCGATTGTCTCGTCGTTTACCGGCTTACCCGCGAGGCTGTCGCCTGCTTCAGATGCGAGAATCGGCGTTGGCCCAACCGAGGCCAGTGCGATTCGTCCTGAAACGAAGTTCTGCCCCGAATCATCGAGTACAACGTAGACGCCGACGCCAGCCACGGCAATGTCCATTTCGTTTCTAGGGATGAACCGTGTGTAGGCTGCGCCAGAGTTGGCTGCAGGTTTCGGTACCTCGATGCTGACGAGTAGATCGCCGGCTTCGAGAACGGTTCGGCTCGGTCCTGTACAGAAATCTTCAACTGCAACTTCGCGAGTTCCGCTGGAGTTGGCGATGTGAGCAACTGCACTGTGAGCGATGAGGGCAGGGATGCCATCGCCAGATGGTGCTGCGTTACAGAGGTTTCCACCGAGGCCAGCGCGTGACTGGACCTGGATTCCACCAATGATTGAGGCACCGTCGACGATTCCAGGGTATTGAGCAACAACATCGCTGTTGTCGTAGACCTGGTAGCAAGGCACACCAGCGCCGATGCTGAGTCCGTCGCCATTGACGGAAAGTGTCATAAGTTCAGGGATGTTTTTGATGTCGATAACGGCATCTAACTCCCAGGCATTGGCTCGAGCTTTCACAAGCAGGTCGGTTCCGCCTGCCAGAGGTCGTGCTCGATCACCATGTTCGGTCAGCACGGCAACAGCTTCGGCAACCGTGGTTGGGGCAACGTATGCAAACGGGTGCAAGCGCCCTCTCCTTTCGTGTGTTTATTCAGAAAATTCAGGCTGGCAACACAGGAATTACAGCATGAAACCCTAGAGCCTATTCACTAGTCTAGGCTGACCATTCTCGGACAGTACAACGGTGTACCCGAGGTAGGCGCGCTCATTATGCCCACAGTAGTAGTTTGTCGCAACTAATTTATGGCGATTTGTGGTGCGCGAAAATCAGATGGATGGCCTGGAATGATGATGCGATTGGTGATTGTGCATCAGTGTGCGGCGGTGATCAGGCTACAGATTCAGCGGAGGCATCGCTTTTTTCCCGAGGGCTCGAGCCTGTACCAAAGCTACGCAGCAGGCGCTGGCCAACGAATACGGTGGCGACAATCGCTGTAGTACCACCTACGGTCATTGCGGTCGGTGCGTCAAATCGCTGCGCGAGATAACCCATCAATAGACCGCCGAGTGCCGAGGCTCCCCATGTGAGCTGGTTGATGCTCATGACTCGACCGCGGAACTCCTCGTCTACGAGGGTTTGTACGACCGTGGTGTTCATCGTGCCGAGAACAACTTTGAATCCGCCAATAGACCCCGCGATCAGGATTGCAGCACTGAGTACGTCGATGCGCGCGAAAACCAGCTGGGCTGCACCGAGGCCAATACCCGATATCGTCAGGTAGAGCGCCGGTCGAACTCGTTTTCCTATCAGCGTTATTGCAGTGGTTGCGGCAAGACCACCAATGCCGGCACCTAGTAACAGACGCCCTCCTGCATCGAGGCCAGTGTCGAATATTTCATCGGCAAACACTGGCAGAAGTGTGTCGAATGAGGAGCCGAAGAGTCCGAGGGTTACACCGAGCAGAATGACACTGGAAATCGATTTCTGGTGTTTTAGGTAGGCGAAACCCTCGAGCAGCCCTTCGATTGCAGTTCGGCTGGTCGATGCGACTTTGTGGCCGGTGGTTCGCATCATCAAGAGGGTTACTACGGTGAGGACGTACGAGGTTCCGATTACGTAGAAAAGCCCTTCGTAGCCGAAGCGCGAAACGAGTGGTTCGATGAGTATTGGTCCTATGATTGCCGCCGCGCCGAACACGATCGAGTAGAGCGCTATCGCTCCGGCCAGATGCTCTTTCGGGACGATGGTGGCGACCATTGCTGATCGAGAAGGGATGTCGAAGGCGAGCAGCGTGCCGGTCGTTGCCGAGATGGCCAGAATGTGCCAAGGCTCGATGTTGCCACTCTGTATCAGCACCGCGGTGCCGAGGGTTACGGCAGCGAACATGAGCCGGGTGAACCGCACGATCCTGAGTCGATTGAATCGATCGGCTAGTACGCCACCCCACATCGAAAAGATCAACACGGGCAGCAGATTCGCGGTCGCAACGAGTCCGAGCATTAGCTCAGATCCTGTTAGCGAGCGCATTAAAAAGAGTCGCCCGTAGACGAGCGACCACATGCCGATATTTGAGAACGCAGCGGCTACCCAGAAAAGTCGATATTCGCGGTATTTGAATGCCGAGTAGCTGGTGCCAGCCCAGAGAGAACGTATTCCAGCCTCCACTAAGTGTTCAGCCCTCCGCCGTTACGTTTGCCGCCATTTTTACTGGATCGATTAGGATGGGCCGAGTGGGGTGCCAAGTTTGTCCAGAAGTCCGCCGCCCAGAACGTGCAGGTGCAAGTGGTCGACGATTTGGCCTGCATCGACGCCTTGATTCAGGGCAACCCTGTAGCCGCCTTCGGATATTCCGGTTTGGCGTGCGACACGTGAAGAAACTCGCATCAGGTGTCCCAGTAGGGGTTCGTGCAGCTCGTCGGCTCCAGTGAGATAGGTGACGTGCTCGCGTGGAACTATCAATACGTGTACGTTGGCAACCGGATTGATGTCGTTAAAAGCCACACACTGTTCATCTGAATAGATTTCAGTCGAGGGAAGTTCGCCGTGAACTATGTTGCAGAACAGGCAGTCGGGCTGTCGGAGCTGGTTTTTCTCTTCTTCGGCGGTCCACCACATAGGTAGTTCTTTCTGAGGCCGCTAGAGGCCCAACGATGTAGCAAGCTTCGATTTGTGGAAAGCAGAGTCACCATAGTCGGTTTTCCACGCTAATGCCCTTCGAGTATAAAGATGTAGGTCATGTTCCCACGTAAACCCAATGGCACCATGGCACTGGTGGGCCGTCCAACAGAGCGCAGATATTTTTTCACTGGCTGCTATTTTCGCCTGCGCGGCACGTTCGACGGAATAGCCATCCTGTGAAAAACTCCAAGCGGCGGAGTGAACTAGGTGGTTCACCTGTTTCGCGGCGATAGCCATTTCGGCGAGATGGTGTTGAACTGCCTGGAATGAGCCGACGGCTTGACCGAATTGTTCACGATTTGCGGTGTAGTCAACAGTGGCCTCCACGACCGCTCGGCCAAGTCCTGCGAGTTGGGTGGCGCGGGCAACGGCTCCTGCTGCGACCAGTTCATCAGTGGCGGCTATGGCTTCGTCTCCGGTGGCAACTATGTTTGCTTCGGAGACTTCGACCTCATTGAATGTAAGAGACGAGACGGGAACACCTGAGACGTGTTCGAGGGGGGTTTGATCGACTCCGGTTGATTTCCAGATTGGGACTACGACAAGTGCGGGCTCGCCGCCGTCGGTTCGCACGAGGGTTAGCACATGGGTTGCCTGTTCAGCGAACGAAACGAATCGCTTCTCGCCTGTAATGACAAGTCCATTGTTCGTTCTGGTGGCGGCCATCGTGGCGCTGTCGGCTTCCCAGGAAACGTCACGTTCTAGAATGGCCGGTGTGATGAGGACGTCGCCCTCTGCTGCCTGTGGGAGGAGATCGGACTTGAGTGCATCGGAGCCGTAGCGTTCGATGATGCGTGATGTGATGGCTGATTCGACGATTGGAGTCGGAGCAAGGCTTGCGCCAAGCTCTGTAAGCAGTACTGCGAGATCACTGAACGATAATCCGGCACCGCCGTGCTCTTTGGCGATCGTGAGTGCTGGCCAGCCGAGTTCGACAACGTCTTTCCACAGGCTTGCCAGTGCTTCGGTATCGCCGTTGGCTACTGCACGGACTACTGACGAGTCTGATCGGTCGGCGAGAAATTCACGCGCCGAGTTGCGGATCAGTTCTTGAGTTTCTGTAAGTCCGAAATCCAATATGTTTACCTAAGTTGTTTTGGCTGCCCTGCGAATTCTTGGAAGGCCAAGACCACGTTGAGCGATGATGTTTTTCTGGATTTCATTGGTGCCAGAGAAAATTGTGGTGGCAGTCGACAGCATCCGCATTTTCAGGAATCTTCCCTGAAGCTCGGCCTGTGGAGATCCAACGATGAGCCCACCGTACATCCCAAGGATTTCTAAACCGAAATCGAGTACTTTCTGGTAAATCTCAGTTCCGGCGACCTTGCTCATCGAGGCTTCAAACGATGGTTCTAGACCCTCGCCATGACGCCACGTGACGTCGTAGCAAAGCAGGCGTGCTGCTTCGACTTCGGTGCTGAGTTCGGCGATTTTGATCCGAATGTTGGGATCGGACTTTGCCTGACTGACAGGCGAGTCATCGTTGTTGATGTATACGATCAGTTCTTCGATGGCTGCCCGCGCTCCGGCTGCGAACTCGATGCCAGATCGTTCGTGGTTGAGGATCGTCATTCCAACTCGCCAGCCGTCGTTCAGGTCGCCAACCAGATTGGCTTTCGGAACTCGTACGTCGTCGAATATGACCTGATTGAAATGATGTATATCGGCCATGTTCACGATTGGCTTCACTTCGATTCCCAGGGTCTTCATGTCGACCAGTAGCAGGCTGATACCGGCGTGAAGTGGTTCGTCGGGGTTGGTGCGGACGAGCATGAACATCATGTCGGCGCGGTGCCCCATCGTCGTCCAAATCTTCGCGCCATTGATCACGAACTCATCACCATCAAGAACGGCTCGGGTCTGGATCGATGCGAGGTCGGAGCCGGAGTTGGGTTCTGAGTAGCCCTGGCACCACTGGACTTCGCCGCGTGCGATTGCTCCGAGATGCTGGGTGCGCTGTTCTTCGTTGCCGAAAGCCATGAGCGTGGGGCCGAGCATACGTGTTCCGAAGCCATCGAGTCCGGGTGCGCGGCGGTACGCCATTTCATCGGCGAAGATCGTGTTCATCATGGGTGATGAATCAGAGCCACCGTACTGTTTTGGCCAGCTCATCACGAGCCACTTGCGTTTTACGAGTTCATTGCGGAACTGTTGGTCCATCGCCCAGCTGTCGTCGTCGGACATATACGTTGAGCCGCCCCAGTTGTCGGGCAGAACGTCATCTAGGAATTCGCTGATCTGGCGTCTGAAATCATTCTCTTCGGCGGTAAATTCGAAGCGCAATATGTGAATTCCCGCCGTTTTTGCGGGACTCTCGGTGCGTCAGCTTCTAACTGACAGGCACGTAACGGTTTTTACGATGCCCGGAATGTTGTGCATTCCGTCACTGATCAGATCGCCAATGCTGGGGAGATCGTCGGCTTCGGCGATTGCGATGATGTCGAACGGTCCGGTGACCATGTCGACAGCCTTCACCATCGGAATTTCATTTAGCGCATCGGAAACATCGCTGGTCTTGCCAACTGCGGTTTCGATGAGAATGTATACACGCGTAGCCAATTGATCTCTCCGTTGATCAGTGGCGCAATCCTATTCGGATTGGAACAGGGGTGTCAAAGCCAATTCCTGTCGAGCTGCTGTTCTGCTTACGAACTATTGGAGCCTGCAGACAGTGTTGCTCGTTCGAGCAAAACTGGTTTACATGGGCACTTCGTGCGATCGAGCTGCCGCAGTGGGGCGAGACTCAAAGTAGGTCGAGTTGTAGGTGCCAGTGCGTCGATCAGTCTGGGCGGCCTTGGCAGCTTCGAATGTCAGGCGTTGTGCTGGTGCTTGTTGTCGGGTCGAGACTGGTCCGGAATCTGCGAGCCGACGAGGCGCCAATCCCTGTGACGGGCTAGGTGCCGATTTATCCTGCATGAGGGGGCGTGGTGTTCCCGGATCGGTGGATTCATCGTTGGTCGCATCTGGTTCGAACTGAAAGTTCGAGCTGACAGCGAGAAGCGTGAGGATAGTGACAGAAGCGCCGCGAGGTGCGTACATCCCTGTCTCCCACTCGCTGATCGTCTGCTGGCGGATGCCAATTTCGCGGGACAGCGCTGTTTGTGAAAGTTCAAGGTGGGCACGCAGAGCACGGATGTTATCTGCCTGCCACTTGAAGCCGGTTGGAGGTGCTTGTCTTGTCAACATATCTAGCAAGCTACGCCGGTTTATTTGTCGAGCCCTAGTGTTTTTTTTACACGCTTAAACCAATTTTGGATGTTTTTATTTCGATCTGAAGCGCCTTTGAAGAGATACGGATCCGTTTGGCGCGCCTAGCTAATCGAATTTAAGCATTGCTTCGAAATGGCTGGCGTCGTCGAATGGACCGACTATTGCAAGCACCAGGTTCTCGGACTGGATGACTCGGTTGGCGACTCGCTGAATGTCTTCCCTCGTGACGGCGGAGACCTTAGCGAGCACCTCTTCGACCGTTTCGACTTTGTCCCTCAGAAGTTCTTGGATACCCAAGAAGCTGGAGACCGCTCGGCTTTCTTCCATTCGAAGCATCATTCGGCCTTTGGTCAGTTCTCGTGCCTGTGACCACTCAGCTTCAGTTACGCCGTCGCGCATTTTTCCTAGCTCGGCGAGAATGACAGGGATTGCTTCGTCGACGCGTCCGGGATCGATGCCCGACTCGACTATCAGTGCTCCACAGTCGCTGAAGAAATGGGTACCACTGTGGATGTCGTAGGCGAGGCCGCGCTGTTCACGGACTTCTTCGAACAATCGGCTGCTCATCGTTTCGCCGAGAATTACCGACATAATCGACAGTGCGTGACGATCAGGATCGCTGTTGTCGAGGCCGGTGAGTCCGATTGAAATGTGAGCCTGCTCAGTTGGGCGGTGTTCTACGGCGACTCGCTTTGTGAGCGGCTTCGGCTCGTACGGGAACATCGGAAGAATGTCGCCATCGTGAAGTCCGCCGAGTAAGCCTTCGACCTGCTCGACGATGTCGGCATGTTCGATGTTTCCGGCGATTGCGATGACGGTGTTCGATGCGACGTACTGCGTTTCGAGGTACTTGAGCATCTCGTCACGTGAAATGGCTCCGACCGACTCGACTGATCCGGCGATATCGCGTCCCATTGGCTGTTCTGGCCACAACAGATTGTCCAGGAGCATCGAGGTACGAGCTCCGGGAGAATCGTTGGATGCACGTATTTCTTCGTAGACGACCTGCTTTTCTTTGGCGATGTCGTCTTCTTTAAAGAGAGAGTTGAGAGTCATGTCCGAAAGCAGGTCTATGCCTTCACGGTAGTTCGGCTGGGCGAGTCGGCACCAGTAGCCGGTTACTTCGCGGTCAGTGAAGGCGTTGAGCGTGCCACCGACGCCTTCGACAACTTCAGATATCTGACGAGGTGTTGGTCGTTCGGGTGTTCCTTTAAAGAGCATGTGCTCGAAAAGGTGTGATGCCCCGGCGAGTTCGGGCGTTTCGTAACGGGAGCCTGCGCCGAACAGAAAGATGATGCTGACAGCGTTGGTGTGACGGAATGTGCTGGTAAGAATCCGTAGTCCGTTCGGGAGAACGGTTCGATCGAACGAACTGGATACGAGCTGCTGAGCTTCAGATGTGGTCAAGTGAGGTTTCTTACTTTCTGTGGTTCCGATTTTCGCTGGCGTTTCGCAAAAAGCCGAAATCAAGCGTAGATGTGGGAAAGTCGGTGGTCAAACTTCGTTTTGGCATGAGTGGATATCGGGTTGGTAAAGCCGATATTCCCGTTACTGGCGTACCGGGTAGTAGATAACGTGGTGCGCCGACCTGACGGCCGACTATAGAATTCTTCTCCATGCGTGAATCCCAAAACGCCCCTGCGGGCGCCGAATCGAGTGACCGACTGGAAAGTGACGTGACAGCGTCTCGTACCGGCGCTGCTTCGGTGGTGAGTGAAACTCCTTCAGACTCGGGGTTCGTAGTCGACGATTATTCGACCGGATCTGAGTCGAACGGTGGTTCTGGTCGACGTCTGATTCCAAGAATTTCCACGCGCTACGCCGTGGTACTGATTCTGTTATTGGCTCTTGTATTGCGGGTGTATGGCATCAACTGGGATCAAGGTGGGATGTTTCATCCCGACGAACGAGCTTTTCTTGGGCAGGTTTACAACCTTGAATTCCCCGAACGCGACGAGTGGTCGAACTTAACGGACCCGGAACTCAGCACGCTGAATCCGGGATCGTTCAACTGGGGTAGCTTGCCTCACTACGCGTTAAAAGGGGTTCAATACGCGGTCGCACCGTACAAGTGGATGGATCTGTTCGAGTTGCGATTCGCAGGTCGAGCGCTATCGGCTGTATCCGACATTGCGACGGTGTTCTTCGTTTTTCTGATCGGCCGTGCGGTATTCGGTAAGCGTGTTGGGTTGTTGGCTTCATTTCTTTCTGCGATAGCGGTGCAGCAAATTCAGCTGAGTCACTTCTTTGCGGTCGACACGTTCATGACGACATTTATCGTCGGGACGATCTACTACTCGATACGTGTTGCCGAGCACGGCCGTCGACGGGACTCGGTGCTGGCAGGCGTGATGTTCGGGCTTGCTGTGGCGACAAAGTTTTCGGCACTGCCGCTCGGGTTGGCCCTGGTGTTGTCACATTTGATTTACGCGTCTTCACGCAGTGGTGATCGCTATTCGTCCGATGGGGCCGGTTCGGACGCAGCGGCTACACGGCAGTGGGTCTCGTACAAGAACATTTTGACCACGGCGGTTGTTTTCTTAGCGGTGTTGATCGTTGCGCAGCCGTACATGTTTCTCGACTTCTCAACGTTCACAGAGAACATTTCGACCCAGGGCGAGATGGTCAGGCGGGAGGTCGACTTCCCGTTCACACGGCAATATGAAGACACGCCAAAGTACATCTATCAGATGGTGCAACTTGGTACGTGGGGATTGGGTCCGGCTCTTGGAATTACGGTTTGGCTTGGGTTGCTTGGTGCGGTGGTTGCTGCAGTTCTGGCTCAGCGCAAAGCTGATCTGGTGATTCTTGCTTGGGTGCTGCCTTACTTGCTGATCACTGGCTGGTTTGATGTGAAGTTCATGCGGTACATGATGCCGATCACGCCATTGCTAATTTTGTACGGAGCGCGGGTGCTGTGGTGGGCATTTGAGGTGATCAAGTCGCTATCGCCGGATCGCCGCTGGCTTCAGGCTCTTCCGATCGCCATAGCGCTCATATTTACGCTTCACTACTCGCTTTCGTTCATGAATGTGTACTCGGGGCAGCATCCTATCAAAGAGGTTTCGAGTTGGCTGAAGTCGAACGCGCCGACGGGTTCGAAGGTGGTTCAGGAGCACTGGGAGGAAGGCATTCCCGGTGTGATCGGACTGGATATGCATGAGCGGGCCGAGTTGTACGACGACGAGAACCCGCAAAAATTCACGAAGCTTACGGAGCTTCTGTCGGAGTCAGATTACTTCGTACTGTTGAGCAATCGGCTTTACGCGACGATTCCTCGATTGCCCGAGCGCTATCGCGTGACTTCAACGTTCTACGAGAAGCTGTTTTCGGGTGAGCTTGGCTTTGAGATGGCCTACGAGAACAGCCGCCACGTAGGTGGGCTTGGAGTCGACTACTACGAGGACCAGTTCGCTCGATTGGAGTTTGGTCCGCCGGAGGGATTTGAAGAGCCATCTGATGGGTTGTTCACAGCAGGATTGGGTTGGGCTGATGAGAGTTTTTCGGTCTATGAGCATCCGCAGACGTTCGTGTTTTCGAATGTTGGGCGTCTGACAGCCAGCCAGTTGAGTACTGAGATCAGGGCTGAGACTGCCGGGGCTTCTGCGTTTAGGACGCAGGAAGTTGGACTGCTGCTTTCGGATGAAGATGCCGAGGCTCAGCAGTCTGGCGGCACGTGGAATTCGATCACATTTTTGCGATGGATGCCAGATTGGCTGACCCCGGTCGTCTGGTACATCGCAGCACAGCTATTCGCACTTGTGGTGCTACCGATAGCGTTCGTCGTGTTTAGGCCGTGGCCGGATCGCGGGTACTTGTTCGCCAAGCCGCTTGGACTGCTCCTGGCGGCAACTACGGTGTGGCTGCTCGTTAGCTTGAACGTAATTCAGTTCAGCTTCTTCGCCGTGTTATTGGGTTTGATTCTGCTGGCTGTTGTTTCGATATTTGCTCTTCGAGCGACGGGTGACGATCTGAAAAATCATCTGAGATCGAACGCCAGCCGGTTCGTCAGGATGGAAATTCTGATCCTGGTGGCATATGTTGCCTTCCTGTTTATACGCGCTGCGAATCCGGATCTTTGGCACCCGTGGAAGGGTGGCGAGAAGCCGATGGACTTCGCCTATCTCAACGCTGTGGTGAAGTCATCGACAGTGCCTCCGTACGATCCGTGGCACGCTGGCGGGTATTTGAACTACTACTACTTCGGGCAGTTCATGATCGCGTCGCTGATTCGCTTTACAGGTATCGTTCCGTCGGTTGCTTACAACCTTGCGATACCGCTCCTATTTGCATTGACCGTTGGTGGTGTTTACTCGATCGTGAGTGGGCTTGCTGAACTGACTTTGCGTGCAAAGCGCGTGCCGGCATGGTCGAGAAAATCACCGGCCTATGCAGGGTTTGTGGCCGTGGTGTTCGTGGCCGTTGCGGGGAACATCGACGGACTGTTGCAGGTGCTCCAGGGTGCTTCTCGAACATTCTTGCAGGACGGGTCGTTCGGACAGTTCGACTTCTGGCGTAGTACGAGAATGATGGCACCCGGTTCACCCGGAAATGAGATCACAGAGTTCCCGTTCTTTACGTTCCTGTTTGCCGATCTTCATGCGCACCTGATCGCGATTCCGATTGCGATAACAGCGTTGGCAGCGGCTATTGCTGCGTATATGCGAATTGGACGAAAGCGACCGTTGGCCGAGACGCTGACGGGGTTAATTGTGATGGGTGTGTTGGTGGGATCGCTGCGAACTATCAACGCCTGGGATTTTCCGACTCAGCTACTTCTGGCGAGTGCGTTCCTGATTGGCGGTCAGCTACTTGCGTCCAATCGATCCATTCTTGAGCGACTGATAATCGGTGGTGCCAGTACTGCGTTCGTGCTCATTGTTGGGCATGTTGTTTATCTGCCCTTCCACACCAATTTCGAGCTGTTCAACAATGGTGTGATCAAGAGCCTGTACGTGACTGAGTTGTGGCGATACCTCGTGATCCATTCGATCTTCTTACTGGTGATCCTGAGCTGGCTTGTGTTCATGTGGCGAGAACGGCTGTCGAACGCGCTGGCAATGGTCACCAACGCTCCTATTCCGGGATCGGGAGTTTCGGGCTGGACGTGGCAGATCATGTTGATTCTCGTTGCGGCAGTGATCGTAACGCTTGCACTAACGGGATTCGCAACGATTGCGTTCACGATTACCGTTGGCGCATCGGTGCTCGGTGCAGGTGCGGTTGCCGTTCGTTCAGGGTTGCCGGAGTCGAGGTACTCGTTTGTGGCCGTCGGGATGGTCGTGATGGCGATGGCGCTTGCGGCAGGGGTCGATATGTTTACCATCAAGGACGACATAGGTCGCATGAATACAGTCTTCAAGTTCTATCTGCAGGCGTGGATATTGCTTGCGATGGCGTCGGCCTACTTCCTGTGGTTCCTTGCTGACGCCGGTAAGTTGCGTTTGGACAATGTTCGGATCGGTCGTGGCGTGTGGATGGGGGCGTTGGCCTTCCTGATTATTGGCGTGATGGTGTATCCGGTACTCGGGACTCGGCACCGCAACGCCCAGCGATTCGAGTTCAGCGGACTGACGCTTGATGGGATGGCTTACATGGAGACCGTTACGTATGTAGACGATGAGGGTTCGCTTACGTTGAAGCACGACTTCGACGCTATCGAGTGGATGCAGGAGAACATCGAGGGATCACCGGTGATTGTTGAGGGTCTTAGCGATCAGTACCGCTGGGGCAACCGGGTGTCGATCTATACGGGACTGCCCGCGGTGATTGGCTGGGACTGGCACCAGCGTCAGCAGCGGGTCGGGTATGCCTACACCGTGTCGGATCGGCGTCGAGAGGTCGATAAGTTCTTCCATTCGACAATACCGCAACCAGCGTTGACACTTCTCAACAAGTACGACGTGAAGTATGTGTACATCGGCGAGATGGAGCGGGCGAAGTATCCTGTGGCTGCATTGGCGAAGTTCGAGAATATGGCTTCGGACGGGCTGGTTCAGGTGTATCCGACGGCTGAGTCGATGGCAGCGAACGGAGATACGCCAGTGGTCATTTACGAGTACACGCGGGTTGAGTAACGGGTGAGATGGGCCGGGCTGTCCTCTTCGCCATTACGAGGAGGAACGACCTGGCAATCGGTAAACAAGACGGGCAACAACGCGATTCAGAGCTATGCCGATCAGCCATATCGAGATGGTAAGAAATCGGTCAGCTAAATCGTGGGTATCTCAACATTGACCGTTGATTGCCACGTCGTCGAACTCCTCGCAATGACAGTGCCTGACGCCAGCCCTAATCCTCGGCGTCTTCGGGGACTATTAGGCCGTAGTCCTCGTCGTGCCTGCGGTATACGACGTTGATTTCCTTGGTTTCTTTGTTGCGGAAGACATAAAAATTGTGGCCCAATAATTCCATCTGAGCGGCTGCGTCTTCTACAGACTCTGGAACTACTGGATGGCGCTTGGTTCGAACAAGTTGTCCGTGCTCAAGCGTTGTGATATCGACTTCATCAAGTTCGCTGACGGATGCCTGAGCGAGTTGCTCGGCGATTGCCTGCCCGAGACCGCCCTCGGTATCTCGGCGTTGTTTGCTCGAGTAGCGATTCTTGTATCGGCTGATCTGGCGAGTAACGGTGTCGGAAACGTGATCGACAGCTGTGTACGGCGAATCTCCGCGCATTTCACCACGGATCACACCACGGTTCAGTCTGATAGTTACTTCAGCGATGAATCGTTCGTCTTCTTTGCGGGTCTGCTCTTTTCGAATTAGCAGATACACAGGCACCGGATCACGAAATCTTCGATCAAGGATGCTGAGTCGCTTCTCTGCATATGTCCTGATCGCGTCGGTAAGAGTCGTGTTGGTTGCGGTGATTGTAAGCTCCACGTGTCCCCCAAAATCTAACCCAAATATCTCTTTGGTTTCGAGCACTAGGCCGGTACTTCGCTATCCTATTGCCGGTTCGCCACTTCTGAACCATCTTGGCCGTGAATTTTTGCTGGAAATGCCGTAATTGATTGCCGCTCTTCGAAAAATTACAACCACTGCGATAAACCTCGTATTTCCGCCCTCCTGCGTTCACTGCGGAAGGGAGGGCCAGCTACTCTGCCACATCTGCGTATCGGAGTCGACCGCCGTACTTCAAAATGTGTGCAGATTGTGCGCAGAACCGCTAGCCAAACCCGGCATGTGCTCACGATGTGTAGCGGAGCGACCGTGGATCGATCGCTTGTACGGCTCGTTTCTTTACGAAACGCTGGTAGCTTCAGCCATCAAAGCCTTGAAGTTCGATGATAAGCGGGCACTCGGGACCATACTCGGCGGCATGTTCAATACGGAGGTCATGGATCGCTCTGAAGCCGATGTGATTGATCCGGTTCCGACGGACAGTTCACGACTCCGTTCACGGGGATTTAACCAGCCGGGTCTGTTTGCTCGCATGTTGTCGAATCGCATGGAAGTTGCGTTTGGTGGCGACGTTCTGGTTCGGGTGGGTCAGACGATCCCGCAGTCGAAGCAGCCAACTGCAGCGGCGAAGCACGGTGCCCTTTTAGGTGCTTTTGAGGTTCGTGCGAGCAGAGTGATCGCAGTGGTCGGCAAGCGGATTCTAATAGTTGATGACGTTTTCACTACTGGGAGCACGGTGAAGGGCTGCGCAGCTGCACTGAAAGCTCACGGAGCCAGCTGGGTTGGTGTCGCTGCATCGGCCGTTCAGCCGATCGGGTCTTTGATAGTGATGCTTTTGGGAATTGTTCGACTCGATCCAGAATTGGGCAACGAATGCCCTTGTTAAAAGCAGTATTTTTCGACATGTACGGGACACTCGCCGGGTTCGATCCGCCGCGTGAGCAGATTCAGGCGACGGCCGTGGGGAAGTTTGGCTTAGAGGTCACGAAAGAGGGCATTGACGCCGGATATCACATGGCCGACGAGTTCATGACGAGTCAGAACTCGATGAAACCCGTGCGGACCATGAGCGCCAACGAGCAGTGGGCATTTTTCGCAAGATTCGAGCAACTGGTGCTTCGGGGCGCAGGCCACGAACTTGATCTGGCAGCTGCCGGCGAAATATGGGCGGAGGTTCGTAGGCAGGAGTACCAGATAGCGCTGTTCCCTGATGTTATCGATGGGCTGGATTGTCTACGGAAGACGGGCCTGATCGTTGCGGTCATATCGAACATGAACTTGGATAGTCAGAAGCTGTGCGACGATATGGGTTTAACGGGGCATGTGGATTTCGCTGTAACGTCTGGAGAGACCGGGTACGAGAAACCTGATGTGCGTATTTTCGAGTCAGCACTTTCGAGAGCGAGTGTGAGTGCAGATGAATCCGTTCTGATTGGCGACCAGCTGGAGTCGGATATTTTTGGGGCGCAGAACGCAGGAATTCGGCCTGTGCTGATCGATAGATACGACGGACACGTCGGCTACACAAAACATCCTCGTGCGACCGATATGGAATCGGTAATTGCTCTTATTTCAGAGATGATGTCCGAATAGTCGGCATCACACGTATCATCTTCGCCTAGCACAAGGCGAACAGCGATCCCATCGTCTAAACAAGGGCTAAAGAAAAACAACATGAAAATTGAACGAGTTGAATCGATCCTTGCTGGCAACAGCCAGATAGTCAGGATATTTACGGATAACGGACTTGTTGGCGTTGGCCAGTCGGCGTGCTGGGGCTATCTTGAGGCGACCGACGCAGTCGTGAAGAAGTTTGCCGACTATCTGGTTGGCAAAGACCCGCTCGATATTGAGCACCATTGGCAGTACATGTACCGGATGGGGCCGTTCAGAGGATCGGTAGTTTCGGGTGCCGTAAGTGCGGTCGATATCGCTCTGTGGGACATCAAAGGCAAGGCACTAGAGGCTCCTGTGTGGCAGCTGCTTGGAGGCAAGGTTCGCAACAAGATTCGATTGCACTTGCTGATGGGTGGATTACGAGTTGATGCTGCTGATCAAGGGGCGACTACGCAAGGACTGCTAATGAACGCTCGTGATGCTGCGGAAGAAGGTTTTACCGCGATCAAGACCGATCCGCTTCCTGATGGGTTTCAGTCGATGACGCTGTCGCGTTTGATTTATGACACTCGTGAAAACGTTGCGGCGATGCGCGAGGGCGCAGGGCTGGATGTCGACATTATTTTGGAGATGCACAGGAAACTGACGCCGATGGTGTCGATAGCTCTTGCCGAGCAGCTGGTTGAGTTCCAACCAATGTTCTTCGAAGACCCTGTGCAGATCGATTCGATCAAGTCGCAGGCGGAGATCGCCCAGCGAACCACACTTCCCGTTGCCAATGGCGAGCGTATGCACTCGATCTGGGAGTTCCGTGAGATGTTCGAGCTGGGTGGGAGTCAGTATGCCCGCCCCGATCTTGGTCTAGCGGGTGGATTTACTTCAGTGAAGAAGATTGCTGCGATTGCGGAGTCGTACCACTCGGCGCTCGTGACGCACAACTTCTTAGGACCGGTGCTTACATCGGCTGCGTGCAACATCGACTCCTCGATACCGAACTTCCTTACACAGGAATGGTCACGTGAGGACGAGGCACCGTTCAACGCCATGTTCAACTCGGCATGGAAGCGTGACGGCGGCTACATTCCAGTTCCCGATGTGCCGGGAATCGGTATTGATCTTGAAGTTGAGTCCTTCCAGTCGCAGCCGTTCGAGCCCCGCAATTTGCAGGCAATACCGATGCGGGAAGACGGCTCGGTTGGCTACTCGGTTTAGTGTGCGATGCCACGTTTTAGGTAGGAAGTAGTCATGCCGCTCGGCAGAGAGGTTCGAGATCGGATACTGAATCACCTGCAGGCTGCAGTGTTCAGGGAGTCGTTCGCGCTGATTGAGGACGGTATAGCGACGCATGCTGATATCGATAGGGTGGTTACCAGTGCGATCGGGCGGAGATGGGCTGTAGGCGGGCCGTTCGAGATCTTTGAGCAGATCGGATGGGATCTTATTCAGATCATCTTTGGCGAGTTGTTCAAGGAGATTTCAGTGATGCCTGAATCACCAAAGTCGGTGACGTTGGGTGGGGTTTATCAGGGAATAAAGTTCGTTCCAAATCCCACTGTCGATCCAACTAACCTTGCGCCGTCGGGGCCTATGAAATTCGAGCGAGTCACTGTTGTTGGCGCGGGGTTGATGGGGCATGGGATTGCTCTTGAGTTTGCGGCTCATGGTCGTCAGGTTTGCCTTCACGATATTTCAGAGGAACTGCTTACCGCTGCGATGGAAAGAGTGCGTGTCGGCTTAGAGGTGCTTGTTTCTGCTGGGCGAATTGCTAATGACGATATCGAGCCGTCGATACAGCGAATTTCGACCAGTACTGATCTCAGTGAAGCAGTAAAAGATGCCGATCTAGTTGTTGAGGCAGCCTCAGAAAATCCCGATCTCAAGAAGAAGATTTTTGCTGAGATCGACAAGGCTGCGCCCGAACACGCCGTACTTGCGTCGAACAGTTCAACTTACGTTCCAAGCGCGTACGGATCGGCCACAAACCGCCCTTCGCAGGTAGTTGGAATCCACTACTACAACCCGCCGCACCTGCTTCCGGGAGTCGAGATTACGAAGGGGGCGGATACATCGGGTGAAGTAGTGGAGCTTGTGAAGCGTGAATACGAGTTAATCGGCAAGCAACCTGCGGTCGTGCATCGCGAAATCCAGGGATTTATCGGAAATCGCCTTCAGGCTGCGCTGCTTAGAGAGGCGATGGCGATAGTCGAGAGCGGAGATGCCACAGCGCCACAACTTGACGCGATTGTGCCAGCCGGATTCGGTGCAGAGTTTGCCAGAGTTGGAGTTTTCAAAGGTGTACAGCGAGAACACGAAGAAGATGACTGGTCAACTGTTGAAGAGTATTTTCCTGACCTTGCAAACAATCGTGAGCTACCCCGCCTTCTACTCGACAAGATCGAGTCGGGAGATCTGGGCGTAAAGATGGGTCGGGGTTTCTACGACTGGACGCCCGAATCGGCAGAACTGTGGAGAGCCAACATGGCGCGCAGGTTGCAACAGATGGCCAGTCGCGACCGGTAGCGCGCAGCAACATAGCGCGGTAGGCTCCGGAGATACGCTTTTTTGAACTGGAGAGAAACTTGCCAGACGCCTCGTCAAATCCGCATCGCCTGCCTTCATCCGTGGTGCCTTCGCACTACCGAATACACCTCGAACCAGATCTCAAGGCGGCCACTTTTTCGGGCAGTGTTGAGATCGAAGTAGAGGTTGAACAGGCGACCGACAATATCCAGATCAATTCAGCTGAACTGGAGATTTCTTCGGCCTCGGTTCTTGACGCCGTGGGAGCGACGATCGAGACCTCCGAGGTCAAGCACGATGAAGACATGGAGCGAGCGACGCTGAGTTTCGACTCTGAACTGTCGTCGGGTCCGTACACAATCGTCGCTGAGTTCACGGGTGTCCTGAACGATCAACTCCGGGGCTTTTACAAATCGGTTTTCACCGACGATGATGGTGTTGAGCACACGATTGCGACTACCCAGTTCGAAAGCACTTCGGCTCGCCGGGCGTTCCCGTGTTTCGACGAACCTGCGTTCAAGGCGTCGTACGGCGTGACGCTTGTTGTTCCCGAGGGCGAGTTCGCGGTGTCGAATGGCCCGACTGTTTACGAGAAAGATCTTGGAGATGGGCGCAAGGAAATTCTATTTGAAGACACGATGGTCATGTCGACCTATCTTGTTGCTTTCATCGTGGGTCCGTTCGAGGCGACAGACCCTGTCGATGTCGACGGCGTGCCGCTTCGGATCGTCCACCCAATTGGCAAAGGTCATCTCACCGACTACGCGTTGGAATCGGGTGCGTTCGCTCTGAAATTCTTCACTGAATACTACGGAATTCCGTACCCAGGCCAGAAGCTCGATATGGTTGCGGTGCCCGATTTTGCGTTCGGTGCGATGGAGAATCTGGGTTGTATTACCTATCGTGAAGTGCTGCTGTTGGTCGACAAATCACGCTCTACCGAGCCTGAACTGCTTCGGGTTGCGGATGTTATCGCTCACGAAATTGCACACATGTGGTTCGGCGACCTCGTGACGATGGAGTGGTGGAATGGAATCTGGCTGAACGAAGCGTTTGCAACGTTCATGGCGACCATGTCGTCGGATCGCTTCAACAGCGAGTGGGGTCGATGGAACCAGTTCAGCCTTGAGCGCTCGATGGCGTTCGATGTCGACTCACTGGCAAACACGCGTCCTATCGAAGTTGAGGTCAATTCGCCAGAAGACGCCGAGGCGATGTTCGATTTGTTGACATACGAAAAGGGCGGATCGGTGCTGAGGATGCTTGAGCAGTACCTCGGTGCGGACGAGTTCAAGGACGGAATTAGCTACTATCTGAACAAGCACAAGTACGGGAACACCGAGACTAATGATCTGTGGGATGCGATTGAGCATGTCACGCAGCAACCTGCGCGGCGAATCATGGATTCATGGATATTCCAGAAGGGCTACCCGTTGGTGAGCGCTTCGATTTCCGATGACAGTTCGACAATCACGCTTTCGCAGGATCGATTCCTGTACACCGAGGGCGAAGAAGCGGACACGACAGTCTGGTCGGTTCCGGTGGTCATGAAGGTCGGTACAGATTCCGGTGTCGCGGAAGTTCGTTACCTGCTTGAGGAGCGATCGGCCGAGATAAAACTGGAATCCCCGGCCGTTTGGGCGTCGGCGAACGCAGGTGGTAGTGGATTCTTCCGTGCTCGCTACTCGCCCGAGATGCTGAAGGCGCTTTCGAGCAGTATGTTCGAGAACCTGACGCCGATCGAGCGTTACGGACTCGTGGACGACACGTGGTCTTCGGTGATGGCGGGTCGAACCTCGGCAACCGACTTCTTGGACTTTGCGCGAGGCTTCCAGTATGAGACCGATCTTGATGTGTGGACGGTGCTGTCAGGGTGCTTAGCGAGTCTCGCTAAGCTGGTTGACGGCGAAGCGGAGCGGCAGTACAAGGCTGCGGTTTGTGATCTTGCACAACCTGCGCTTGATCGACTCGGCTGGGAGCCTTCCGATGGAGATTCGTCACGCGATCTCGAATTGCGAGGATTGTTTATCCGGTTGCTGGCGAATATTGGTGATGACGAGCTTGCGGTGAAGAACGCTTTCGATCTTCACGATTCTTACTTGAACGACGCTGGCTCTGTAGAGCCGAACGTTGCTGCAGCTGCCGCCGGCGTTGTTGCTTTGAAGGGTGACAGCGCGCAGTACGAGGTGTTCTTGAAGAAGTACCAGAATCCTTCGACCCCGCAGGAGGAGCGACGTTATCAGTCGGCTCTTTCGGCGTTCCAGGGCCAGAATGAGATGAAGCGCACGCTTGCGATGGCGCTGGATGGCACGGTCCGAACTCAGGACGCTCCTTATTTGTTGGCAGTCTGCGTGCGAAACAAGGAGCAGGGGTTCCTTGCGTGGGAGTTCATCAAGGACAACTGGGATAAGATCAACGAGGATTTTCCGTCAAACAGCATCGTGCGTATGCTTTCGGGTGTTACATCGTTGAGCGGTCCGGGTCAGGCAGACGACGTGATCTCGTTCTTTGACGATCACGAGGTGCCCCAGGGTCATCTGACTTTGCAGCAGACGCTTGAGAAGCTGCGAGTGAACGTGGCTTTGCGAGATCGTGAGAGCGGGCCGTTTGCGTCGAGTTTGACAAGTTAAGGGTTCAGATCTTCACATCCCTTCTCCCAGCGGGAGAAGGTTAGGTTGAGGGAGAAGCTTCCATTTGTTTGCAAGCTTAGGGTCACGCCAGAGCTGAGGGGTGTCTGAGTTAGATCACTTCTCCCTTACCCAGCCCTCTCCCGCTGGGAGAGGGTTTGCGGGTGCTGCGAGTGAACAAACATGCCTTCGATTGAATACACAAAAACGCTTCCAGTAATCGCTGAACCGGATGTTCTGGTTTGTGGGACGGGGTTGGCTGGGATTGGTGCGGCGGTGGCGGCGGCTCGGAATGGTGCCAGCGTGATGGCTGTGGATCGGATGGGATTTGCGGGTGGGTTCTTTACGAACATCATTGGGTCGGCGTTTGATGGGTTTGTTTACGAGGAGACGGGTAAGCCGGTTGTTGGCGGGCTTGTTTTTGAGATGCTCGAACGCATGGGCGTTGTCGAACCGGGGCAGGCACCACATCTTTCGTACAACGTAAATGGTGACTTCACGGAGGTAGAAAAACACCCTGACCGCGTGATTCCTCGCACAGATCCTGAGCTGTTCAAGAAAGCTTCGGACGATGTGTTGATCGAGTCGGGTGTAACACCACTTTTTCACACTCAGGTCTCAGATGTGATCGTGAAGGGCGAGCGGGTCGATACGGTGATTGTGAGCAACAAGGATGGCCTCGTTGCGGTGCGACCCAAGAATGTTATTGATGCGACCGGAGATGCCGATGTTGCTGCGTGGGCGGGTTGTCCCTATGAGATGGCTGAGTCGTTGCAGCCGATGAGTCTTCACTTTCGAATCGGATTTGTCGAACTGACTTTCGAGTTGCGCAGGAAGTGTGCGGCTGTGCTGGAGAGGGCAAGAGCAGAGGGCAAGATCGGGCTTTATGGCGGTCCGTGGCCAGCTACTTTTTCGGGTAGAGATATTTATTTCAACGTGATTCGCACCCCCGGAAATGCGACGAATCCCAACGACTGGACGAACGCTGAGATTCAGGGTCGGCGAGATGCGTGGACGATGTTCGAGCTCTGGAAAGAGGCACTTCCTGAGTTCAAAGATGCATATTTCTTCACCAGTGGTCCGACGGCGGGATCACGTGAGTCACGACGGATCGCTGGCGACTACATGCTGACTGGCGACGACATCAGGCAGGCAAAGCGTCAGGACGATGTTATCGTTCTGGGTGCATGGCGGATCGACCGGCATCCCGAAGATGCAGCCGGGTATCACGATCAGCCGGTGGTGCCGCCGTACGATATCTCCTATCGCACATTGCTGCCTCAGGGGATGAGCAATTTGTGGGTGGCGGGCCGTTGCCACTCGGCAACCTCGGAGGCGCTGGCATCGAGTCGGGTTACAGCGAATTCTATGGGTATGGGTCAGGCGGCGGGTGTGGCCGCTGCTATGGCTTCCGAGACTGGAAAAGATAACCGAGGCGTGTCGATTACGGAGTTGCAGGATCGACTGGTGGCGGCAGACGTTATCCTTGATCCGGCGTCTGCAATGTAATGAGGGGTTGGCCAGCTCTTCCTCACCCAACCCTCTCCCGCGGGGAGAGGGTTTTTAGTAGAAACGAAAACATGACCAACGATCCGAACGAAAATTACGACGATTACGGAAAACCCGGCCTCGAGCTACCGGCACTTCCTCCGGTGATTTTTGGGGTACCAGTTTTGCTTGGTGCGATGGTTCATGTCCTGTTCTGGCGCATGGACATCATTGGTGGAGCCACCGGAGTCGTGATCGGGGTGATTATGGTTCTGCTGGGTCTCTGGATGATCTACTGGAGCTGGACAACCATGCGCAAGCACGGTGAGCACCCGGAGCCGGGTGTGTCGACTGAAACGCTGGTAGTGACGGGTCCATTCAAACGCACTCGCAATCCGATCTACTCGGGATTTTTATTGATCGCAGCGGGTGCGGCGATTGCGTTGAACGCGATGGCGATGCTGATAGCGGTGTTCTTCGGGGTGGTTGCTCTTACGGCGCTGGTGATTCGTCGTGAGGAAGCGTATCTCGAGCAGGAGTTTGGCGAGGTTTACACGAAGTACGCGAATCGAACAGGGCGTTGGATTTAGGTACCGCTAGCACGTTTTGGGTAGGCGTAGGTCTTGGATATGGGGGGTAACGTCTCCCGTCTAAGCCTCACCGAGGATCCCTCCGGCACGGTCGGGATATAGGTATCAAAGTGGGGTGGTGGGCTGCCAAATTACTCGGCCTGTGCTGTTTGCGGCCAGAGGCGCTTGGAGATGCCGGTGCTTGGCATTGCGATTGCGGCGGCGGCGATGGCTCCCATTCCGAGGCTAATCCACATTGCGAGATCGTAGTTGCCGTTCGTGTCGTAGATCTTTCCTGCCAGCCACACAGAACTAGATGCGCCGAAGGGCATGACCACGAACATGGTGCCGTAGATCGTTCCGAGTCTGCGAAGTCCGAATTCGTCTGAAGTCACCGTGCCAGTCAGGGAGATTACCGATGTCCACGAAGTGCCGATTATCACGATCCCAACAATTGCCATAGGGAGGGTAGTTGCCATGAGCAGAACTGCATATCCGGCCGCTCGGAACGAGTACGCCAGCGCCAAAAGCGGTCGACGTCCGAACTTATCAGCGAAGTATCCGAAACCCAGGCCACCCGCGAGTCCGGCGATACCCACGGTTGCAAGTGCGTATGCGCCCTGCACGGCGGTTGTGCCAAGATCTGTCGTGTAAGCGACGAAGTGGGCATTCACGAAGCCCATTGTGTAGCCTCATATGAAGAACCCGATAGTGAGTCGCCAGAATAACCCGGTTCGGCAAGCCTGTCCTAATGACATGCCGACGTTGGGGTCGGCCGATCCCCTGCTGAGATCTGTCTCATCGTTTTCGTCGCCGTTTTCGGCTTTGTCGGCGTGTTCGCCGGGGCCGGGTCGACTTTTCAAAAGAAGAAATACCAGCGGGAGTATCAGAATGAGCAGGATTCCTGCAAGTATCAGATAGCCCTCTCTCCAACCGATGAAGGCGACTGCGAGCGCTGCGATTGGTACCAGGGCCGTTTCGCCAGCTGCGGAGCCCGTTCCTGCAATCGACATTGCGAGTGCTCGACGCTTTGTGAACCACGCTCCGATTATTTTCGCGACTGCACCTGGTGACGCGAGCGTGAAGCCGATGCCCATGATGATGAACAGGAGGTAGACATGCCAGAGTCCCTGCACCAGCGACATCCCAGCTAGTGCTAGTCCCCCAATAAGGACACCAACTGAAGCGACGATCTTCGGGTCGTAGCGGTCGGCAAGTAGCCCGGCTACCGGTCTGAGTCCGCCGGTTGCAAGCCCTGCGATCGCGAGTGCTCCGGAGAGCGAACCTCGGGTCCAGTCGAACTCTTCGGTGACTGGTTTAAGGAACACTCCGAATGAGAATCGCGATCCTGCGCCGCCGAACAGCATAAAGGCTGTGCCGAGAACGACGATCCAGCCGTAGTGAATATTTCTGATCTTGCTGATGTGTTGTTACCGGTCGGTGCGAGTTGGGTTGGGGTGATGGCAGCGCAGGATAGCTGATCGATTGTGGGGGTGGGGTTCGTTTTGTGCGCGGTGGACCCGGGTCACCTGCGAATCCCGTTCCAGCACCGCGGGGTTCTGTCCCAGATGGCTTCGATGACTTTGCTCGGGACGCGGTTTAGCGGGTGGCTTCAATAAAAACAGGGGATGGTATTTACCATCCCCTGTTTTGGGAGTCTTTATTGAATTCAGCTGCTATCTGGTAGCGGCTGAGCAGACGGTGTCGATAACCAGCTGGGCGACTACGTATGGGTCGCAGTTGGCGTTCGGTCGTCGGTCTTCGATGTAACCCTTGCCGGCCTTGTCGACCTGCCACGGGATTCGAACCGATGCACCACGGTCGGATACACCGAATGAGAACTGGTCGAAGCGCTGAGTCTCGTGTTCACCGGTGAGTCGGAGTTCAACTCCAGCACCGTATCCCGCCATATGGAGTTCGGGCTTGCCGGGTGCTCCAAGAGATTCGGCTGCGGCCACACATGCGTCGATCGACTCGCGCATTTCAGTGGTCGAGAAGTTGGTGTGGCAACCTGCACCGTTCCAGTCGCCAGGAACCGGCTTGGGGTCGAGCGTTGCTGAAATCGGGATACCCTTAGGACCAAGGAAATCTTCGGCGATTCTGTAGAGGAGCCATCGCGCGATCCACATTTCGTCACCGATCAGTGGTGCTGCTACCGGACCGATCTGGAACTCCCACTGTCCCGGCATAACTTCGGCGTTGATGCCTGAGATGTGTAGGCCTGCGTCGATGCAGGCTTGGAGGTGGGCGTTTACAACTTCACGACCGAAAATTTCGTCGGAGCCAACGCCACAGTAGTAGCCGCCCTGGGGTGCTGGGAAGCCGTTGTCGGGCCAACCGAGTGGGGCGAGTCCTTCGAAGAATGTGTATTCCTGCTCAAGACCAAACCATGTGTCAAGATCGCTGTACTGTTCAGCAGATGCTGCGCACTTTACACGAGTGTTCGTGGGGTGCGGCGTCATGTCGGTGAGCAAGGTTTCACACATAACGAGCTTGTTCGGTACTCCACGAATCGGGTCGTCGACGACGAGAACGGGGTTCAGCACGACGTCGGACTGGTCGCCGGACGCCTGATTGGTCGAGGATCCGTCGAATCCCCAAATTGCAGGTTCTTTACCGTCGGATAACACCTGCGCTTTTGATCGCAGCTTGGGGGTCGGCTCGGTGCCGTCAATCCAAATATATTCGGCTATGTAGGGCATCGTTTATTTTCCTCGTACTTCGTTTCTTTACTGGCACCGTCGAGTCAGACCATTGAAATCTGATTAGCATCTCTTGTTTTTCGCAGCACGCATTTTACGTGCGCAAAGCGCATTCGGATAGTTGGTTGCTTCTGGCAACTCATCAACCGCAAACTAAATTATCGAAAACGTGTTTCAAAGGTGTTTCAAATTCGCTAATAAACGGTAAACGTTTTGAATTAAGACGAATTACTCACGATTGAGTTCGACTCGGCGATGTTCTGGGCACATAATCGTGGCATGAACCAACAACATTTCGAGCTTCTCGATGGCACGCCAGAGGACGTTCGCGACTGGCACAAAGCTAACTCGCCGGAGCAACTGGATTTGAGAGGTGCAGACCTCTCGGGGCGTGATCTTAGCGGCCGTGATTTCACACGTGCACTTTTTGACGGGGCTGATCTTTCGGGCGCGAATCTTGATAAGGCTGTTTTTAGCGAAGCGAGTTTGCGGCGCGCTAATCTGGTCGGTGCGTCGATGAAAAAGATCACGCTTTACCGCACGAATTGCACGGGTGCCAATATTTCAGATGCAGATCTCGCGGGGGCGAACATGTATCGGTGCGTGCTGCGTGAGGCGACGATTGCTGGTGCTAATTTCAAGACAGCGGCGATTTTTAAAGTGGCGTGGCCTGAGGGTGTTGATGTGAGGGCGCACGGGTAGGGGTTTTGTGGGTGAGCCTTGAAATGACAGTTCAGAATGATAGTAATATTCTGAACTCTAGTGATCCGCTACCCGCCCAGGCCGCCGGTTACTCGCATTAGGGTTTCCTGAACGAGGAGTTCGTGGTCGAGTGTCCGTAGGGGATCAGATTCGCCTTTGATGTTGCGGACTAGTTCGGCGAAAGTATCGACGTAACGCGCACGATGTTCGATCTTGACGATATTTGCTCCCTTTTTGTATTCGCCTTGATCCTCTTCGAGCGTCAGACGAATATTGTCGGCAGGTTCGAACGGCTCCATGATTGCGGAGCCTTTGGTGCCGTAAACCTCGAACCGTCGTGCCATAGGGCGTGGCTCCATCGCCGCGATGTCGACAGTTGCAATTGCACCGTCGTACTCGAACACCCCTAGAGTGTTGTCCATCACATCGCGAGTTTCTGACGTGGCGTGTTGGAAGAATCGGGTCACCTTGTTAGGGCGTCCCAAAATCCACACAACTTGATCGAGCATATGCCCGCCCAGGTCGTACATAATTCCGCCCTTGTGGTGGGCAAGTCCTTCTCGCCCGGTGAAGACTCCTTCGGGGTTCTTTTCGGGAACCCAGGTCGACATGTGGGCTCGAACCTGGAAGATGTGGCCGAGAAATCCGGATCGCGCCCAGTTGGCGATCCGTTCGAACCCATCGTGCTTTCTGAACATATAACCCATCTGAACGAACGTGCCCTGTTTTCGAGCCTGCTCGACGACGCGTTCGAAGCGGTGGTAGTCGTCGCCTGCTGGCTTGTCGTAGAAGGCGTGTTTGCCAGCAGCGACAATGTCTTCAGTGAATGCAAGGCTTTCTTTGTTGCCACCTTCTGAGGCTACGCAGACCACTGTGGGATCGTCGAGAAAGTCTGAAGGGCTATCAACGAAGGGCACCCTGCCCCACGACTGATCTGAAACGTGCTCGATTTGCTGGCGGCGTTTGGGATCCGGCTCACAGACACCCACCACTTCGACCTCTGGGTGATCGAGCATGACATGAAGTACGCCTTCTGCGTGACCGTGCTTGGTTCCATACTGGGCCATTCGCATTTTTGCAGGCATGAAGTTTTCTACTCCAGATTTTCAATAAATTGCCCGTGAGCGATAGACACAGGCGGAACACATCAAACGTTGGAGCAGTCTACGCCGCGATATTCCGCAAGTTCTGTCTGGATAGGCATAGATTAGGCGTTTCGGACGGCGTTGATGAACGAGCGAATGCGTTCGGGGTCTTTTATGCCGCCTATTTCGACGCCGCTTGCAACGTCGACTCCCCACGGATTGAGCTGTGCAATCGCAATTTGCACGTTCTCGGGGTTTAGCCCGCCTGCAAGGAGCACGTTTTCTCGATTGGCGATGCCTTCGGCGGCTGACCAGTCGAACGATTTACCGGATCCACCCTGCACATTCTTATCGAACCGATCGAGCAATACACCATGCTTGGCGCTGAGTAGTGGCGAGACTATTTGGTCGAGGTCTGCGGGTGTTGTGCCGTCTTTGACTCGAACCATCTTGAAGGTTGGCAGTTCTATTTTCGAAATGTAGGCAGCGTCTTCGTCACCACAAAGTTGAAGGTAGTCGAGCCCGGCTTTACGGGCGAAATCGTTTACGAAATCGGCGTCTCGGTTCAGGAACAGTCCAACGATGCCGGGGCGATTCGTGTTGTTGCTTTCCGATAGGCCGGCACGGTATTCAGCGATTATCTGCATGCCTTCATCCAGTTGCAGCTGTCTGCGGGCGCCTTTTACGAAGTTGAATCCGAGAAAATCGGTGCCAGCGTTCGCGGCCGCGAGCGCGGCGTCAGCGCCGCGGAGGCCGCAGATCTTAATTTGGATTTTGTCCGGTTCAGATTCGATCGTCATGTGTTAGCCGACTTCCACTGCAGCCATTGCCTGAGCCAGTTCGCTAACGTCGCTTCCAGCTTTCATCAACGATTCGCCAATCAGTACAGCTTGCGCTCCGGCGTAGCCCATGCGTTCGACGTCGGCTGAATCCTTCATTCCGCTCTCGGCGACTCGAATGCGGTCTTCGGGAATTTTCTTGGCCAGTGTTTCGAACACTGACAGCGACGTTTTGAGTGTCTTCAGATTCCGGTTGTTTATGCCGACGATTCGTGGGTCGACCTGCATGGCAATATCGAGTTCCGGTTCGTCGAATACTTCAACTATTAAGTCCATACCCATCGATGTTGAAAGGGTGAATAAATCTTCGTACTGTTTGGGGTCGAGGCAGGCGATGATGAGGAGGATGCAGTCGGCTCCGGCGGCACGAGCTTCGTGGACCTGGTACTCGTCGACGATAAAGTCTTTACGAAGAACGGGGACACGTGATGCACGGGCGATTACGGAGACTGCCGCAAGATCGTCGATCGTGCCTGAGAAGTAGTCGTACTCGGTAAGCACGGATATGGCTGCTGCACCAGCGTCGCAGTAAAGAGCTGCTCGATTGGCTGGATCGAGATCGAGATCGAGAGATCCTGCGGATGGCGAGGAACGCTTCATTTCGGCGATCAGCGAGATGCCGCTTGTTGCGCTGATTGCTCGTTGCAGGGAGAGCGGGACGCTGGAATTTTCCGCGATAGTGCGCAGCTCGGCTAGCGGGCGATTCCTTTTTGCCTGCTCGATGGTGACGAGTCGCTTTTCGACGATCTCGCCAAGTATTCCCGGTATTTCGATCAAGATTGTTCCTGACTTACTATGATCAATGAGTTGAGTTTTTCTTGAGCAGCACCGGAGTCGATAGAATCCTGAGCCATTGCAGCAGCTTCCTGAAATGCAACGGCCTTACCTGCGGCGATGAGGGCGGTTGCGGAGTTGAGTACAATCACGTTTCGCTGAGAGGTTTCAGGTGCAACGGGCGGGTTGTGTCCACCTCCGGCTCCGGAGAAAACGTCCTTAATGATTTGGGCTGAGTGTTCTATTGAGTCGGCGATTAGGTGATCTCGTTTGCCTTCCTGAAGGCCGAAATCTGCGGGTCGCGTTCGACGTCGTTTTACCCCGTCATTATTGACCTGGTAGAGCAGCGTGTGCCCTTCGACATCGACTTCATCAGCACCAGACTCAGCGTTCACGACGAGGGCGGAGTGCGTGCCGAGGATTTCAAGAGACTTGGCAATTTTCTCTGTAAAGGCAGCGTCGGAAACACCGATAACTTGCCGCATTGCGCCGGCAGGATTTGTCAGAGGGCCGAGAAAGTTGAAGATGGTGCGGATGCCGAGTTGAGGTCGGAGCGGTCCGGCGAATTTCATGGCTGGGTGGAAAGCCTGAGCGAACATAAAGCCGATTCCAGCTTCGGTGAAGCAGTTCTTTACCCCTTCCGGGCCGAGCGTAATGTCGACTCCAAGGGCTTCCAGAACGTCGGCACTCCCGGTCGATCCTGACATTGCCCTGTTGCCGTGTTTCGCCACCGGTATGCCAGCTCCCGCGACGACAAATGCCGAAGCGGTTGAGATGTTGAACCAGTCGAGTCCGCTGCCGCCGGTGCCGCAGGTATCGACCATTTCGGCATCGGTGTCAATGTGGAGCGAGACTTCCCTCATCACGCCAGCCATGCCAGCGATTTCGTACGGAGTTTCGCCTTTCATTCGCATGGCGGTTAGGAACGCGCCGAACTGCGCCGGTGTGGCCTCGCCGGTCATTATTTCGCGCATGGCGTCGGCGGCCTGATCCTGCTCAAGATCAGTACCTTCGACTACTGTTTGTATCGCCTGTTGAATATTCATTGTTTTTACTTCAGTTTGGTTCAGAGTTGGCTTGGATGATCACTTCATGCCATCGGTGCCAATAGGAGTTGTTACCTATCCTCAAGAAAACCCGCCTTCGGCGGTTTGTTGAGGAAGTTTTGGAGTAGGTCTTTGCCTGCTTCGGTCATTATCGATTCGGGATGAAACTGCACGCCTTCGATATCGAGTTTCTTGTGCTTGATACCCATGATGATGCCATTTTCGGTGTTTGCTGTGACCTCGAACACGTCGGGAACCGTTTCCTGTTCGACTGCCAGCGAGTGATATCGCACGGCCTCAAACGGCTGTGGGAGTCCGGCGAACACACCTTTTCCCGTGTGCTGAATCGGTGAGGTCTTTCCGTGCCGGATTTCTCCTGCACCCGTTACAACTCCGCCAAACGCCTGTGCAATGCATTGGTGTCCAAGACAGACGCCGAGCACAGGAACTTTTCCTGCGAAGTGTTTTATTACATCGACGGAGATTCCAGCGTTGTCGGGAGTTGAAGGACCGGGCGAAACGACCACGCGATCTGGTTTCATGGCGGCGAGCTCACTGATGGTGGCTTTGTCGTTGCGAACGACCTCGACCTCGGCACCGAGTTCGGAGAGATACTGGAATAGGTTGTATGTGAAGCTGTCGTAGTTATCGATTAGTAGAAGCATTGGATTTACCGTTTATTCGGCTGTAATTGTCGCAGTGTGCTGGGATTCTGGTGAAGTTTGAGTTCCGTTTCGTTTGTGTTGATCCCGGGTAGCTTCGGCGCGAGCTATTGCTAGCAAAGGGGCTTTTGCCTTCTGAAGAGCTTCGAGATTTTCGGCTTCTGGGTCGGAGTCGAACACGATGCCTGCTCCGCACTGAACGTGGGCAATGCCGTTGCGTAGAATGATCGACCGGATGATTGTTCCGGTGTCGACATCGCCGTTCGGTGCGAACCATCCAATGCCTCCGCAGTAGGGTCCGCGGCCTTCAGGCTCCAATTCGGCGATCAGTTGGATTGACCGGATTTTCGGTGCGCCAGAAAGTGTGCCGATAGGGAATCCGGCCTGGAAGGCGTCGATGCCATCGTTGTCATCTGAAAGTTTGCTTTCGACTCTCGAGACCAGATGCATTACGTGGGAGTAGCGTTCGATGTGCTTGAACGATTTCACGTTAACGGTGCCGGGCTTGCTGACGCGTCCGAGGTCGTTTCGAGCGAGGTCGACGAGCATCACGTGCTCGGCCAGTTCTTTTTCGTTCGACAGAAGGTCTACTTCGTTTTGCAGATCTTGTTCCGCGGTTTCGCCCCGGGATCGAGTTCCGGCGATCGGGTGGACCGCTGCATTGCCGTTTTTGGAACGCAGCATGAGTTCGGGCGATGCGCCGATCAGTTGCATATCACCTAGGTCGAGCATGTACATGTAGGGCGATGGGTTCATGGTCGACAGCTGTTCGTAAATATCGATCGGGTCGGCTTGGGTTCGTGCTTCAACCCGCTGGCCAAGGACAATCTGGATTAGCTCGCCGTCGATGATGGCCTCGCGTGCGTTCCTAACGGCTTCAGCGAACTCGCTCTTTGTTTGCGGCATCTTGGCGACGACGTTCAGGGGCTCGACTAAGGGTTGGCGGGTGGGCGATTCAGAAATGTGAGTATCAGCCGATACGGTTTCGAGCGATTCACATATTTGCGAAATTCGGTCGATGGAAGCTTCGAACCGGTCGGCTTGCGAAGCGAAAACGATGATGTGTAGCTGCTCGAGTGCGCGATCGAATACGAGCAGCTCTGCAGGGAGCATGAGTGCTGAAATTGGCGATCCTGTGGGGTCGTCCGACAGTTCGCCGACTGATGGTTCGAAGTGCTTTATTGCTTCGTAGGCGAAGTATCCGAATGCGCCAGTGACCAGTGTGGGGAGTCCAGCGATTGGTGCCACGGAACGTGCTCTGAATTGATTGCGGAGTACTTCAATGGGGTCGACATCGCCGAGTGATTCGGTCGTACCGGTGCGCGCTACGTGATCGATTTTCGGGCATACATAGGCGTAGCGGGATGCTCCGGGTTCGGGTGATTCCGACTCGAAGATGAACGCAGGGTTACCGGGCGCTCGAAGTGCTTTGAGTGTGTCGATGGGTCGAGTGCCGTTGCTATCGACAACGCTATGAACAGGGACGACATCGTATCTTTCGAAGGCGTGTTCGAAATCCTCGCGTGAGTTGTTGAAGGTCGGGCTAGACACTTGCTGATTCCTCCGCGTGGTCTATTGCTCGCATCAGAGCGCCCATCTTGTGAAGCGTCTCTTCGTATTCCGTCTGGGTATCGCTATCAGCGACGATTCCGCCACCGGCCTGCAGGTAGGCGACACCGTCTTTCATCACCATGGTTCGTAGTGAAATGGCGGTGTCCATGTTGCCTGTGAAGCTGAAGTAGCCGACGGCCCCGCTGTAGGGCCCGCGTTTGTCGGGTTCGAGCTCTGCGATTAGTTGCATTGCGCGTACTTTTGGCGCACCCGAAACCGTTCCGGCGGGGAAGGCTGCTTTCATGGCGTCGAACATGTCGTACTTTTCGGAGAGATTGCCAGTTACGTGCGACACGATGTGCATCACGTGTGAGTACTTTTCGATCTCAAAACTCTGCTCGACATCAACACTTCCAGGATCGGAAACCCGGCCAACGTCGTTGCGCCCTAGGTCGAGGAGCATCACGTGTTCTGCGATCTCTTTTTCGTCGTTGAGGAGTTCTTTCTCAAGCTCGTCGTCGTGCTCGGGGGTGGTGCCGCGTGGGCGTGTGCCGGCGATCGGGTGGACGGCCATTTTGCCGTCGATTACCTGAGTAAGCAGCTCGGGCGATGCGCCGACGATCTGGAATCCGTCGAGTTCTAGGAAGAACATGTACGGTGACGGGTTGATGGCTCGCAACGACCGATACATATCGAACGGTTTTACGGGCGTGCAGCGTTCGAATCGTTGCGAGAATACGACTTGAATTACTTCTCCATCTTGAATCGCGTGCTTGCACTTGGTGATCGCTTCTCCGTAGTACTCGCGGGTCATGTTTGGGATGTACGGCTGACCTGTAATTTCGCCGCTGCCAATAGGTGACTGTTCGGGATGCCCAACCGAACTGTAGTCGAGGTTGGGATCGCGAGAGGTAAAGCCCGAAGTGGGCAGAAAATTGCGCCTAGCTTCACTTGACGGGACCGGTCGGTCGAGTCGAGCGACGATCTCCTCGATCTTGGCGCTCGCTCGATCGTAAGAGGCCTCAGCATCGCCGTTTACTATGGGCGCGTGTGAGACGACGAAAATCGTGTGGCGCACATGATCGAAAATCATGACCGTATCGGTGAGCATGAACACGGCTTCGGGGACATCGAGTCCAGATTTCTCATCTGAGATTGGCGGTACTGACGGCTCGAAGTATCGGATCGTGTCGTAGGCGAGATAGCCAACAGCACCACCGTGGAACTTTGGGAGGCCTTCGACGGTTGCGTACTTCACGGTCGACATGCGTTCTCGCAGAAGATCGAGCGGGTCAACCTCCCCGAGTTCAGTTCCGGCACCGGTCGTCAGAACCTCAGAGGGTTCAGTTCCTAAAATGCTGTAGCGTGCGACATTCTCACCACCTTCTACCGATTCGAAGAGAAACGAGTGGCTGCCGCTAGCTGTTTTTAGATAGGCAGATACAGGCGTTTCGAGGTCGGCACTGATCTCGCGATATACGGGTATCAGGTTGTGGTTTGAAGCTAGGTTCTTGAATGTTGAAAGATCTGGTGTGTAGCTGGGCATGACGAATATGTCCTGGTGGATTGAAGCTTAACTATTGGTGATAGTTGCGGCTTCGCCAGAAAACACGAGCGCTATTTTTTTGAAGATGGATGTTCATTGGATCGTTACCAAGCTGCACCAGCGTCGTTATCGTGCCCTATTCAAGATGCCGCACGCGGCCTACTTCCAGTTTTTTGTGTAGCTGGAGATTCGCATGGCGTCCCTGACCTGCTTCATCGTTTCGGCGGCAATGACTTGCATCCTTGCCACGCCGTCCATGATCGCCTCTTCGACGAGACTCATGTTGGCTTCGTAGTAGGCGCGGCGTTCACGGATAGGATCTAGGAACGTGTTGATCGCTTCAGCGAGAGCCATTTTTATCTCGACATCACCGATATTGCCTTCTCGGTAGCGTGCTTTGAAATCGTCTATTTGAGCAGTGTTCGGGTTGAAGGCGTCGTGATACTGGAACACCGGGTTGCCCTCGACCTTGCCGGGGATGTCGGATCGAATTCGGTTGGGGTCGGTGAACATGCTGCGGACCTTCTTTGTGACCGCCTTTTCATCGTCGGACAGCATGATTACGTTGCCCTTCGATTTGCTCATTTTGCCCTGTCCGTCGGTGCCTGAGAGGCGAGGAACCCTGCCCACTAACGAGTCGGGTTCAGGAAATACGTTGGCGAACATTCGGTTGAACTTGCGGGCAACCTCGCGTGTCATTTCGACGTGAGGGAGCTGGTCGTCGCCCACCGGAACCAGATGCGCTTGAGGCAGCAGGATGTCGGCCACCTGGCTCATCGGGTAGTTGAAGAAGCCGACCGTGCGTCGTTCGACGTCGAGGTCGTCGAGTTCGCCCTTGAGCGTCGGATTGCGTTCGAGCATGCCGAGGGGTGTGATGAAGCTGAGCAACATCGTGAGTTCGGCGAACTCCGGGACGTAGCTCTGGACGACAAATGCCGACTTCTCGGGGTCGAGTCCAACTGAGAGCCAGTCGAGTGTGACCTGAAGCACGGAATCGCGTATGAGGTCGATGTCGTGGAAGTGGTCGCCCAACGCCTGGTAGTCGGCGAGTAGGAAGTAGCAGTCGTACTCGTCCTGGAGTTCAATCCAGTTGTGGAGTGCGCCTACGTAGTGGCCCAGATGCAGTGCGCCGGAGGGTCGGATACCGGTGAGGATTCGTTTCTTTGTTGTCGCTGCCATGATGTCGGTCGACTCTCGATTTATCTTCTAGCTTGTTCCGCTAGTGGTTCGTCGAGGTTTTTCGTTGGCCGAAAATCGGGCATAAAAAAACCTCACTCCCTTATGAAATTTACTTCAAGGGGCGAGGTATATCCCGCGGTGCCACCCTTATTACCGCCATACGTTTCGTACTGCGGCATCTCTGTCAGACACACGATCGAGGCTATCTGTGATCGTAGGCCCTAGGCTCTGATAACGGTGCCCACTCCGTCGGAAGCTACTTGTTTGCACTTTTGCTTCGAAGCTCACGGGCCCATTCGGTTCCGGTCGTGATATCGGGCTCTCACCTTGCCCCGACTCTCTTTGATCCGTAACGAAACTTACTAGTCCCGATCAACGCAAATATTAATTTCGAACTATCTTCAAGCCTAGCTCCTAAAGAGGTGGGGCGTCAATTTTGATTAAGATTTGAACTGAAAATAGGTTAGTAGTAGCGCGTCTGAAAGAGGAACATAGTAATTGACCAAAAATAGTCGAGGAGTGACACATGCCAGATAAAACAATCTCACCTTACGGATCATGGGAATCGCCGATTTCGGCAGACCTGATCACGCAGGGTGGTTTGAGATTAGAACAGGTGCGGGTGGATGGCCCTGACGTTTACTGGCTGGAGGGTCGACCGGAAGAGGCGGGTCGGTATGTGATTGTTAAGCGATCTGCTGATGGTTCGACAGTCAATGTGAACTCGGCACCTTTCAACGCCCGGAACGCTGTGCACGAGTATGGCGGTGGCGCGTATGCGGTGCGTGATGGTGTTGTTTATTTTGCGAATTGGGACGACCAGAGGTTGTACAGGGCTGGTGGTTCTGGTGGCGCTGAGGCGATAACGGATGAACCTGCGGTAGTGCGGGGCGATCGGTATGCCGATCTTGCTGTGAGCAGCGAATCGAATTGGATTTTGTGTGTTCGAGAGACTCATCATGAGGGTCGTGAAACCGACAACGAGCTTGTCGCTGTGCCCACGGACGGTTCAGGTGACGTTCGTGCTCTGGCAAGTGGGCACGATTTTTATTCGTCACCTCGTCAGAATTCTGCGGGCGACAAGATCAGTTGGCTATTGTGGGATCACCCGAACATGCCGTGGGACGGTTGCGAACTCTGGGTAGCTGATTTCGATTCGTTGAACGGATCTGTAAGTAATGAACAACTGGTGACTGGCGGAATGGGCGTCAGCATTGTGCAGCCGGATTGGAGTCCCGACGGGACTCTGGTATTTATTACCGACGAGTCGGGGTGGTGGAACCTTTCGAAATGGTCGGCCAACGGCAACGTTGTATCACTCGTCGCAGAAGAGAAAGATCACGGAGGTCCGGCGTGGGCGTTTGGGTTCAGCACCTATTCGTTCCTTGAAGACGGCGCAATTCTGCTCAAGGGTTCAAAAGGCGGAAAGGGTCTGCTCAGGATGGTGACTGTGAATGGCCGGGAAGTAGCTGAAACTGCTGTGCCACACACTTCAATCGCTGAAGTGAACGTTGTTGGAAGCGATGTTGTTTACATAGGCGCTTCGCCGACGTCCGCTGCGGAAGTTGTGCGGGCAAATATCAGCAGCGGCGTAACCGTCAGCTTGAAAACTTCGAGTGATATCGAGCTTGATGATGCGTATCTTTCGGTTCCACAGGCGATCACGTTCCCCTCGACCGACAGCGGCGAGGCGCACGCTTTTTACTACCCGCCGACCAATCTGGATTTCGAATCGGACGGTAGCGAGACTCCGCCGTTATTGGTGATCAGCCACGGTGGTCCAACGAGTGCGACAAGCTCTTCGTTGAGTCTTCCGGTACAGTTCTGGACGAGTCGTGGCTTTGCGGTTGTTGATGTGAACTATCGTGGCTCGACGGGTCATGGCAGGGCGTTCAGAGACGCTTTGAAGGGCAAGTGGGGTGTGTACGACACAGACGACTGCATCGCAGCAGCTGATTACCTTGTTTCAAAGGGCCAAGCCGACACAGATCGCCTTGCAATTAAGGGCGGATCTGCCGGAGGGTACACGACGATTAACGCGCTTACTTTTCACGCTCGGTTCGCAGTTGGGGCAACGTACTACGGTATCGCCGACTTGAGCGTATTTATTGGCGATACGCACAAGTACGAATCACGCTATCTGGACAGCCTGATCGGGCCGTATCCGGAGGCGAAGCAGCTTTATCACGATCGATCGGCGATCAATTTCATCGACCAGCTATCGTGTCCGATGATCATATTGCAAGGTCTTGAAGACAAGATTGTGCCGCCGTCTCAGGCAGAGATCATGGCAGGTGCTTTACGTGACAAGGGAATCCCGTTTTCGCTGATGATGTTCGAGGGCGAGCAGCACGGATTCCGACAGTCGAAGAACATTAAGGCTTCGCTTGAGGGCGAGCTTTACTTTTACGGTCGCGTGATGGGTTTTACGCCCGCAGGGGATCTAACGGCTGTCGAGATCGAGAACGAATCGGCGCTGTAATCATTCGCCACAACCGAAACTAACCAGCGCCTTCGCCACCGTCGATTGGGAGTTCGACTCCGTTGATGAAGTCGGACTGTGATGAGGCGAGGAAGAGCACTGCTCTGGCTACTTCTTCGGGCTCTGCGAATCGACCTGTTGGGATTTTGGCGAGCTTGGCGTCTCGACGTGGGCTGGCGGGCCATGCGGATTCGCCCATCGGGGTCATCGTGACTGTTGGTGCGACACAGTTGGCCTGGACGTTGTGGGGTCCGAATTCAATCGCCATGACTTGTGTCATCAGTTGGAGGGCAGCTTTCGACGCGCAGTATGTGGCTCCGGTCGGGATGGCACGAATTGCGCCTCGGGACGAGATGTTGACGATCTTGCCGCTTTTGCGTTCGATCATGCCGGGTGCGAAGGCCTGTGTGAGGAGCATTGGTGCCAGCAGGTTCACGTTTATGACGTTGTGGAACGTTTCGATGTTGACATCAAAGAGCGGCTGATGTTTTGCGACTCCAGCGTTGTTGACCAGAATGTCGATCCGGCCGAACTCGGTGAGTGCTGCTTTCGCCAGCAGTTGAACCTCTACGTCGTCGGCCATCTCGGCTGTTTTGGTCCAGACGCGTACGCCGTGCTTGCGGGCGTTTTCTGCCGTCGCTTCGAGTTCAGATTCGTTGCGGGCGGTGAGTGCAAGATCGGCCCCAGCAGCTGCCATGTATTCGGCGATTTCGACGCCGATGCCTTTCGAGGCTCCGCTGATGAAGGCGACTTTTCCATTTAGCGAGATGTCGGTGGATGTGGTCATTTGGTTGGGGTCCTGTTGGTTATATGAGTTGTGATGCGTGAATTGCGGCTGAATTGAGTGGTCGTTTTGTGATCATAGTTCCTGAAAATGAATTCAGGATGACTGTGGGTAAACGGCTAGTTGTTTCCTGTTACTTCGCCGAGATACCAGAAGAAACTTTCTTTCCGTTGGGTGTTGATTGTCCAGTTGATAGGCGGGTTTTGATAGCCGACCTCGTAGTCGCCGTACGCGGCTGATCCGCCTGCGCCAGGACCGGGGTCGAAGAATCCCCAACCGGCTCGGTTTTCGAGGGCTGTGGCGAAATTATTTGAGTCTTGATCGAAGTCGAAATGGTCGTCTTCGTTGAAGAAAATTGGTTGTCCTCTGAACGACGACGACGAGCGCACGACGTCGATACGCGATTTGATCTGAGTTGTGTCGTGCATGCCGTTGCCGTGGAGGAGGATGAAGTCGGAGGCGGCGATTACTTCGTCGGTTGGGATCATGATGCGGGCGAAGCTAGTTCCGACGAGTAGTTGCTCACCGTCAATCTCGATCGCGGCGGCTCGTGCAATCAGCTCATGTACACGTGGTGGGCAAAGGATTTCGTGTTCGTACCGAGGTACGTCGGCTTCGTTGTTGATTTCGATGAGCACATTTTTGTAGCCACTTTCGAGTACCCATTTTGTGGCGTTGTCGACGGCGTCTTTGACGGCGTCTTCGTCTTCGAGGCATTCGTCTTGACCGAAGTAGAAATATCCGAGGCAGACCACCATTCCGATGGCGTCGGCTGCTTCGATTAGTTTCGCAGCTCGTTCCATGAAGGCTGGTTTGAGATCACCGGACGGGGTAAATGCTCCAGAGATCCACGGCTGCGATCCTTTGTCTGGCACGCCAACCCAAATCTGCTCTTCGGTTGCTTCAGAGTGTACGGCGTGAATACGGTTCATTAGATCGGCAAGGCTTTCCTCGTCAGATCGGTAGTAGCCGAGCGGTGAAGCGCCCTGGAGGTTTATATCGATGCAAGTGAGGCCTTTTGAGTAGTAGGTCGGCAGCATCTCGATGAGTTCGTCGGTGTTGCGATCGGCACGCCAGCGATCATTGTTTGGATATGCCCAGAGATGCCTTGTGAACTCGTTTTCATCGTCGAAAACAGCGTTTGCCATGCGGCTGTTCATCAAGAGCCCTTCGATTGAAACGCCGCGGAATGTTTGACCTCGCAGGGTTGGCATTCCGTTGATGAAGAACTTGTCCCCATCGATCGCTATGTGTGTGCGGGCTGTGAATTTTGGTTCTGGCATTCGTTATTTGGATTGTGGAGTCCACGCCTTGGCGTTGTTGATTCGACGCAGGATCGACGGGTGAGAGTGGAACACGAATTCGACAAAAGCGTTTGGCGTTTTTTGAGCCAGGTTCTTGTCGCCTAACTTGTCCATTGCAGAGATGAACTGGTCGCGCATTCCGGTGAGATTCAGAGCGTAAAGATCGGCAGCTGTTTCGGCTCTTCGCGAGAGCCAGTTGGAGATTGGGAGCGCGACAAGCGACACGCCGACTCCAACGATCAGTACAAGTGGAAGGCCAGCGATGTCGGCAATGCCGCGAAGGCCGAGCGAATCGATCCAGGCGACGAGCGCAAGGTCGATCACGAAGAAGCTGATGAAAATCAAGACGGTCGAGACTGCGAGCATTTTCCAGACGTCCCATCGGACATGGTGGCCGAGTTCGTGCGCCATCACGACCTCGATTTCTTCGACTGTGTTCGAGTCGATCAGCGTGTCGGAAATTATGATTCTTCGTGTGCGTCCCCAGCCGGTCACAGCTGCGTTTGCCTTTGAAGTTTTATCACCAAGATGCCAGACGTAGATGCCCTGAACGTGCGTTCCGATCTGGTCGGCGAGTGCGAATAAACGATTCTTGAGTTCGCCTTCTGGGATCGGCTCGAACTTGTAGAAGAGTGGGAGGAGTAGCACCGGAACCAGCGCCATCATGATGATGACCAAAATGGTCGCGCCTATCGATGCCCAGAGCCACCACTGATCGGGTTGCGATCGCAATAGCCAGTAAATTCCTGATAGGACTCCGACTAGTAGGACAGACTGGATCAAGGTGCCTTTCACCCAATCGTAGAACCAGATACCGATCGAGACGTTACTGAGTCCGAACTTCTTCTCGACGATGAAACCTGAATATAGCTCGAACGGAAATTCGATCAGCTGAAGCCCCGCTCCTGCTACTAACAGGTAGAGCACGACGATTAGGGCGGAGACGGTTGTCCAGTCCTCGACGAGGTTCCTGATGGCTTCTGATCCGCCAGCGAGCAGGAACACAAGCGGAATCACGAAGTTGAGGATCACCCCGGCCACCGACATAGTCAGCTTAATTCGCTGATAGCGCTGGGCCTGCGCGGGATCGACGGGATCGCTGGGCTGTGGCACTTCGATGTCTGGTGTGTTCTCGCCGGCTGAAACCATGCGGTTATGAGACCACCGCAATCTTGTTGCGTTCAATCAGATCGAAGTCGATGTCGGCTCCAAGACCAGGCTTGTTGAAGGCGCTGACGTTTCCCTCCGAGTCGATCTCTATGTCGGTTTCAAGTCCGTATTTTTGTGCTCCCGAGGGCAGCAATACCTCAAAGAATTCGCAGTTTTTCATCGCCATGATGGTGTGAAGGTTTGCCACGTTGTTGAGCGAGTTTCCGCCGTGATGTACCTCGTAGTTCATGTGAAACGCCTCGGCAAGATGAGCAGTTTTCATGATCGAAGTGATGCCGCCTTTTATCGCAACATCTCCTCGGAGATAATCTGTCGCCTTCGAAGTTAACCAAGGGGCGTAGGCCGTGAAGCCACCCGGTGAGTACTCGGTTGCCATGATTGGGATGTGTAGCTGCTGCTTGAGCTTGGTGTAGTTGTAAAGATCGTCGTCGGCGAGCGGGTCTTCGTACCAGTAATAGTCGAGTTCCTGAATTGCACGGCCGACACGTACCGACTGCGGATAGTCGTACGACCAGGTCGAGTCGAGCATGAGGGTGTGGTCTGGTCCTACGGCTTCGCGGATTTGGCGACAGCATTCGATATCGAGTTCGGGGTCGGTCGGCGGGTGGATCTTGTATGCGGTCCAGCCTTCACTTTTCATTTTCGCCGCTTCTTCGGCGTAGACCTCGGGCTGCTGGTACACGGTCGACGACGCGTAGGCTCGAACTTTGGTGCGATAGGTTCCGAGCAGTTGGTGGACGGGCATGTTGGCTGCCTTGCCAGCGATGTCCCAGAGGGCGATGTCGCAGGCACCGATTACTCGGATGCCACTTTTACGGACGAGCTGGCTGAGCGTTTGCCAGAGGCGTTCTCGATCGAGTGGGTTTTGGCCGATCAGCACGGGCTTGAGATATTTTACGAGCGAGTTCGTGTCGAGGCTGGCGGGTTGGCTGGAACTTCCAAGAAAGGCGTGGCCATCGACGCCTTCGTCGGTCGAAATAGTTACGAGGCCGAGATCAGATTCGCCGCCGATCTTGCCTGACAGCGCACTGTAGTGTGTGGTTGGAATGTCGATCCATTTGAACAAAGTTACCGTTACATCGGTGATTTGCATGTTTTTTTGCTCCGGGCGTCGTAGGACGACTTGATCGCTCGCTGCAATCTACCCTCCCGAAGGAGGGAAGCAAGCTAATGTCGCGAACTCTTTGGCTAGTTGATGATTAGAAAAATGGTTGAGTGTCGGATGAGGTTGTGACGACCGCTACTTCGCCCTGTGTGAATCGCTCTAACACGGTTTCGTCGACTTCGATGCCGAGACCGGGAGCAGTCGGTACTTCGACCCGACTGTTTGATTGTGTGAAGAACGGCTCTGTGAGATTTTTTCGGACCGGGTGCGGTGTTTGGTCGAACTCGAGTACGGATTCGTTCTGATAGGGAATGTTTGTCTGGCCGATCTGCCCGATTGGCTGGACCGCGAGTGAATGCAGCGCCGCTGCAAAGCTGATTCCAGTGCCCCAAAAGTGTGGGTTGAACTTGATGCCGAACGCCTGGGCCATTAGGCCTACACGGTGCATTTCCGATGGACCGCCGACGCCGCATATGTCAGGTTGGACAATATCGAAAGTTCGTTCGGCGAATCTCGGGGCGAACTCCCAGCGGGTCGACAGACTTTCTCCGCCCGACACTGGAATCGGTGATTTTTCCTGTACAAATTTGTTGCCTGCGAAATCTCTGGAGGCACATGGCTCTTCGAACCAGGTCAGATCTTGATCGGCGACCAGATTGGCGAATGTGAGAGCGGTTAAGGGGTCATAAGACTCATTGGCGTCGAACATGAGTCGTACGTCGGGGCCGATTGCTTCGCGTGTTGCCTTGATGCGTGCCGCGTCTTCGGCAAGTGAGAGGGCTCCGACCTTCATCTTCATCCCTGAATATCCCTGTTCGACGTAGCCGACTGCTTCTTCGATGTGGGGCTTTAGTGCGTAGTTGTCGATGTAGTAGAGACCGGTTGCGTAGACGGTAATCGAATCGTGGAGCCGACCGCCCATCACTTCAGCGACAGGTTTGCCGGTAGTCTTGCCGACGATGTCGTGAAGTGCTGTGTCGATAGCACTGATGGCCATTGCGGGAACGCCGGCGTAGTTGTGACTTTGGTATGTGGAGCGTTGAATCTTGTGCCAGATCTGCGAGATGTTCGCCGGATCTTCACCGATTGCCGACCGGGCAATGGCTGCGATCCCGGCGACAGTCTCCTGCGAGCCGTAGGTTTCACCCCAACCGATCACCCCGTCGTCAGTGAATACCTTTAATACAACCACGCTTCTCGTGTTCGTCCAGCGTTGCGACCAGCCGAATGGCTTATCAAGCGTGGCTTCTACGAACCGTACTTCTATTCGATCAATCTTCATTTAGCAACTGGAACTTTCTTAATTGGTTGGTACTTGCGAGGGAACAGACCGGTCTTCAATTAGACGAGCCGTCGGATCTAGGTGCGTTGGGTCCAGTTTTCGTCGAGCTGCTCGAATCGCCGGTTTAACTCGGCGATGACGGAGTCTGGAATTGGCAGATCGTTGTCTATTTGCTTGACGTTGGTTGCCATGTGCGACGGGTTAGTCGTGCCGACAATGGCGACGTTGGCGTTGGGATCGCCAAGTGTATAGCCGAGTGCAGTCAAGATGTCGTCGTCTGGCTCGTCAGTGATATCACCGAGCGCCCTGACAGCTTTTGCACGGATGAGGTACGGAGTGTTGTAGCGCCCGTCGTAGTCGATACCAGCTTCGGGTCGTGACTTGCCCCAGACGCCACCAGCGATAGGTCGCTTGATGATCGTGCCCATGCCCTTCGAGGTCGCCTTTTCGAGTAAGCCAGACGTGCGAGCCCGCTGTTCAACGAGGTTGTAGCTGGTCTGGAGAGTTGCGAAGAGTCCGGAGTCGACGGCCCAGTGTGCGGCGTCGTTGTCACCCGAGTAGCCGATGAAGTGGGTTTTGCCAGCTGTTTGGGCCTCCTGCAGCGCACGGATCACATCACCCTTTTCGAGAATATCTATATCGCAGGAGTGGAGTTGTATGAGATCGACGTGATCGGTTTTGAGCAATCGCAGACTACGGTCGATTGAATCGACGACAGTCTGGTACGCCCACGCCTCGCCATCGTAATCGAGCGCCACGTGACCGGCCTTGGTTGCTAGGAAGTAGTCGTCGCGTCGATGCGATACACCCACACCGGTGAGTTCTTCTGAGATTCCGTAGCAGGCTGAGGTATCGAGAAAGTTGATTCCGTTGTCGAGAGCGGTGTTGAGGACGCTCGTCGCTTGATCTTGATCGGATATCTTAAGTTGCGAACCGATTTCGGAGAGGCCAACACCCAATCGACTGGTGTCGAACCCTGTATTTCCGAAAGGTACTGTCTGCATTTTGGCGCTTTCTAGTTAGATATCCGGGCTTCCTGTGCGAAATGAGCCCGAAGCTTACTACTCGTTTAGCTCCGTGCGTCGTCGAACGACTTGGTCACGGCTACAATTGCGTTTAGCTGCGCGCGGGCACTCGCCCTTGGTCGCGTGTCGCATTTCACCTTTCCTCGATCTGTTCCATCAAGGAATAGAAGGCGGGGCGGAGATTTTTTTTGATAAAAAAAGACCCGTGCCTAAGCACGGGTCAATTAATTCGTTAGCTACTAACTTACGAAGCTTTACCAATTTTGAACATCTTGGTGCCTGATACTGGGCAAGTGCCCTGTGTCGCAGGTCGACCGTTCTTCATTGTGATCTGCTGTGGGTTCTGCATCTCACGCTTAGTCTTACACTTCATGCAGTAGGCTTCCATAGTGGACCCCCGTTACTCGGATATGGGTTTAGTCCGCGTTCATGTACGCATCGTGCGTACTGCGGTTGATCATCGATCGTGGCTCGACCCTACTACAACTTTTTGAACTTGTCGCTAGTTCAAGAGGACAGGTATTAGATCGATTGCTGGAACCGACGTTCACCTAAGTAGTAGCATATGATGTAATCGTAACGGTGACCTTAGAGAATATTACGAATAGCGTAATAAATACATGGTATCGTGTTGATTTACGATCAGTCTGGAAATAACACAAAATCAAGGCTAAATATGCCAATTTTCCGTTAGTGACGCATTGTCTGTCTGTTTCCCAACTGTGTCTGAGATTGCGGCAAGAGTGAGGGAACCCGTTATTATCGACTATAATTTTGAGTCGAAATTCCCTGTGGATAACCATTTGTCGATGACTCAAGTCCACGCTTCAACCGTATCAATGACAGGTAAGTGTCGGTGACAGAAACTCAAGATACCCAGACGAGCGAGTCGGTAGAGGAACTGAAAAGTGCGGCAGTTGCTGCTCTGAATTCAGCAGACTCAAGTGAAAAACTCGAAGCATGGCGAGTCGAATTTATGGGTCGTAAAGGCCGTTTGACTTCTCTATTGCGGGGTTTGGGCTCGTTTGCGATAGAAGACCGCAAGATTGTTGGAGCTGCGGCAAATCGGTTGCGTGGTGAGCTGGAATCGCTTTATGAGGATCGAGAGAGCGATTCGAAGTCGTCACAGGCACCTGTTGGGTCTATCGACATCACGTTACCTGGCCGAAAGCCGGCACTTGGTGGGCTACATCCTTCGACTCAGATGATCCGTGAGATCACGCAAGCATTTAATGAGATGGGTTTCCAGACTATAGAAGGTCCCGAGGTTGAGCTTGAGAAGTACAACTTCGACATGCTTAACATCCCTGCCGATCATCCCGCACGTGATCAGTGGGACACCATATGGGTTGATTCCGACACGCATGATGATGTCTTATTAAGAACGCACACGTCGCCCATGCAGGCGCGCGTGATGGAAGAAAACGATCCTCCGATTCGAGTGGTCGTTCCCGGCAAGTGCTACCGGTACGAGTCGACTGACGCCACGCATGAGTGGCACTTTAATCAGGTCGAGGGGCTAGCCGTAGATGAAGGCATTACGCTGGCTGATCTTAAAGGAACGCTCTACGAATTCGCCAGACGCGTGTTTGGAGCCAACCGAAAAGTGCGATTCCGTTGCGATTACTTTCCGTTTGTCGAACCTGGAGTTGATATGTCGATCGACTGGAACGGTGGTTGGATGGAGATCATGGGTGCTGGAATGGTTCACCCAAAAGTGCTTGAGAATGCCGGGTACGACTCGTCGAAGTACACGGGTTTTGCGTTCGGAATGGGCCCTGAACGTATTTCGATGTTACGTAACGAGATAACCGATATTCGCCACTTCTTCTCGAATGATCTTCGATTCCTGACGCAGTTTTAGGAGCGGCGAACACGCCGTCATTCGCTGAAGATCGCTTTGCGATTTTCACATTCCTAACCATCTACGCTTTTACGTTCTAATAACGAGATAAAAAATGAAAGTTCCTGTTTCCTGGCTGAATGAGTACGTCGACATCGACATGAATCTCGATGATCTGGCACATCGTTTGACGATGGCCGGTAACGAGGTTGAAGACATTGAACGCACGGGTTGGATAGATAACGTTGTAGTTGGTCACGTGCTGGCCGTTGAACCGCACCCCGACGCCGACCGCTTGCGACTCGTGAAAGTTGATCATGGCAACGGTGAGGCTGAAGTAGTTTGCGGAGCTCCTAACGTGGCTGCGGGTCAGAAGATCGCCTACGCCTCGATAGGCGCTGTGTTGCAGGATGCCTACTCGGATGGACCGGGCAAGACCAAGAAGCTGAAGCGGTCGAAAATTCGTGGTGTTGTCTCGGACGGGATGGTTTGTTCCGTACGAGAACTCGGCATTGGCGACGACCATGACGGGATTCTGGTGCTCGACGACGATGCCAAGGTTGGCACGCCGATCGGGGAGCTTCTGGGTGAGTCGGTGATCGATATTGAGTTGACTCCGAATCGACCTGACTGCCTTGGTGTCGTTGGAGTGGCTCGTGATGTTGCGGCGATAACCGGAAATCCCTTTCGCCAGCCGAATATCGATTTTGAAGCAACAGGACCTAACGTGAATTCGCTGGCAACTGTGGAAATTGTCGACCCTGATTTGTGCCTTCGCTACACGGCGTCGGTCATTCAAGGTGTGAAGATCGGGCCGTCTCCGCAGTGGTTGCAGGATCGCCTGACTGCCATTGGAGAGCGGCCCATCAACAATCTGGTCGACGTTACGAACTTCGTAATGTTTGAACTGGGTCAACCGTTGCACGCGTTCGATTACGACAAGGTGGTCGACCACAAGATCATCGTCAGGCGTGCAGCTGAGGGTGAGACGCTTGTGACGCTCGACGACAAAGAACGGAAGCTTGGCAGTGAGATGCTGTTGATCGCCGACCCCGATCGTGGGATTGGGCTAGCCGGTGTGATGGGCGGGGCGAATTCCGAAATTTCTGATGCGACCACAAACGTAATTCTCGAATCTGCGACCTTCGATGGTGTGAACAACAGGAAAACGGCACGTGGACTTGAGCTTGCGAGTCAGGCGACGCTTCGATTTGAGAAGAGTTTGCGAACGGGATTGAGCGAGGTTGGTCTTCGTAGGGCGACTAAATTGATACTCGAAATTGCTGGCGGTGTGGTTGCAAGAGGGATTATTGATGTCTACCCGAGCAAGAACGATGAGCAGCAGTGTGTTCGACTCGACCGAGAGCGTATCTTGACTGTTTTGGGAGTTGAGTTCGAGACCAGCTTGATCGAAACGACGCTCGGCAATCTTGGATTTGATCTCGTGGGTGATGCCAATGGTTGGGACGTGCAGATACCGTACTGGCGACCTGACGTTTCGATTCCGGAAGATTTGGTCGAAGAGATCGCCCGAATCGGTGGGTACGACAATATTCCGACTACGACGCTTGCCGGTCGACCGCCGCAGTGGCAGCCGCAGCCAGAGATGGATTTGCGCAACAGGGTGACTGATGTTCTAGCTCGCACGGGAATGCGGGAGATGATTTCTTACGCAGCGACAACGAGTGAGGGCGAGTCGAGAGTATCGCTGTCGGGTGACACGGCTTCATCTGTAAAACTACGAAACCCGATCACAGCAGACTTTGCCGTGATGCGCAGAACATTACGGGAGGCGATTCTCGAAACCGTCGCCCGGAATTCTCGAACGTGGCGGAGTCCGATTGCGTTGTTCGAAACGGGTCGAGTCTTTCTGGACTTTGGCGAAGGCCTACCGGAAGAGCGGCAGATGGCTGTGGGTGCGTTTGCCGGGCCACGAAATGAGCTTCACTGGGACGCTTCTACCGATCAGTCGGATTTCTACGATGCGAAAGGTGCGGCTGAAGCGGTGTTGGACGATCTCGGGATCGAGGCTGTGTTCGAGCCGGGAGAGGACGCTACGTTCGCTGCGGGTCGCACGGCGGTGATCAAGGTCCCGTCACAAAATAACGCTGTGGTTGGAATCGTCGGTGAGGTTTCGAGCGGAGTGTTTTCGCAGTTCGATGCCGAGGTCGACAACGTGTCGATGTTCGAGCTCGATCTAGTGGCGCTGTTGAAAGTTATCCAGGGGTCCGAGGGTTCAGATAAGTACCAAGAGTACGTCCGACTCCCTGCGTCGCACCGCGACCTTTCTTTGATTGTTGACACCAGTGTAACGGCCGGTGAGATAGTGGCGATTGCCAACCGCAATCGAATCGTTACCTCGGCGACTGTGTTTGATCTGTTCGAAGGCAAGGGTGTTCCCGACGGCAAGAAGGCGGTCGCAGTGCGTCTTGTTTATCAATCACCTAACAAGACGCTTACAGCCGACCAGATTGGAAAGATCGAGGGGCAGATCCTCAACCAGCTTTCGAAAGAGCTTGGCGCAGAGCTTCGAGCTCAGTAGAAGTATTTACTGAACGGTTCACAGGAATTGTCCAACAAACACCACGATCATCAGGATCGACCACATCGCCATCACTACGACGCCGAGATGCTTAGCGTCGAAGAGGCGCGTGAGCGGATTCTTTCGTACTTCAGCGTGCTGCCAGTCGAAGAAACGCAGCTGGTTGAGTCGCTAGGACAGGTGCTCGCTGAGGATCTAGTGGCACCGTTCGATATACCTCCTTTTGCCAACTCGGCAATGGACGGCTACGCGGTGCGAGCAGCCGATACGCAGGGTGCGTCGAACGAGTCCCCCGTGGAGCTACTGGTAACGGGTGTTGTGGCAGCAGGGCAGCTACCAGACCATGCGTTGGAGTCTGGTACGGCTATCAGGATAATGACCGGCGCTTCGGTGCCGGATGATGCCGACGCTGTTATTCCTTTTGAGGACACTGACGAGCTTGAACGTCGTGAATCGGGCGGTTCATCAGAAGCAATAGCAGTGCACCTTCAGGCTGAGACATATGACAACGTTCGCGGAGCTGGTGAAGATGTTCAGGCCGGCGCCACGGTGCTTGAGAGCGGACAGATATTACGAGCTGGTGAGATCGGAGTAATCGCATCACTGGGTCACGCTGACGTTCGAGCGATTCGTCGGCCTGTCGTGGCGATCGTCTCTACAGGTGATGAGCTTCTGGAGCCTGGTGCGGGGCACCAACCGGGCAAGATCTACAACTCGAATGCGTTCAGCATTGCCGCAATGGTCTCTCGTTACGGTGGCGTGCCGAGGATCATGGGCATCGCCAGAGACACGGTTGAATCGCTTGAAGCTGCACTGGAAGATGCTCTGGACGCCGACCTGGTTGTTACGTCGGCTGGAGTCTCGAAGGGCGACTATGACGTGGTCAAGGATGTGCTCTCGGCCAGAGGCGAGATAGCGTTGTGGTCGGTGAGGATGCGACCCGCCAAGCCGCTGGCGTTCGGTGTGCTCGATCGCAAAGACGGCAGCAAAGTTCCTCATCTGGGCCTTCCAGGAAACCCCGTAAGTGCGATGGTGGCGTTCGAGCAGTTCGGTCGGTCAGCGATTCGGTTGATGATGGGCAAGCCGCAGGCAGAAAAGCCGACCATCGAGGCGATCATGGACGATCCGATCCGTAATTTTGATGGCCGTCGTGTGTATGCCAGAGTTCATGTTTACCGGGACGATAACGACGGGTATAGAGCCAGATCGACCGGGAATCAGAGCTCGGGTGTACTGAGCTCGATGGCCCGGGCAAACGGATTAGCCATCTGCCCCGACGACATTGGTATGATTAACGCTGGCGAAATTGCCAGAGTCGAGATGCTCGACTGGCCCGACGATATTTTCTAGATCCTTTTGACAGTGTGTGAACGCTCGGCGTGGGCGCAATCGCGCTGTTTGCGCGTAACAGCAAGTACATGACTAACCAGACTGAACAAACCAAGCAGACCCTAGCACCAGAGCCCGTGGAGGAGCCGAAGTACCAGATCGATGCAAAGGCATTCGAATCTTCGGGGCGATCGTTTGGGTACGCCGTCTACACACGGCTTTCACAGAACGGAAAGGCCGTTGTCGATGATGGCAAGACAACGGGCGGATTTGGTCCGGTCGCCGAGTACATGAAGGTGATGTCGAACACCTGCTCGAAGGAGCCCGACTTCCTTCTGCCTGGTACTCCGGTAACTGAGGCCGTGTTCAAGCTGCTGATTGCCAACACAAACAAGGCGATGACGCTCGACGAGATTCAATCGGGTTTGACAACTGCTTGGGCGAGTGTGATCTACCTGAAGAATCTGTCTGATGACATTCTTCGAAGGATGCTCGATCAGGAGAATGAATACTTCATCAAACGAGCGGTGATCCGCCGCCGTCGCAGCCGAAGCAAATAG
>JAPYUK010000005.1:78438-89065 GCA_029936155.1 Dehalococcoidia bacterium
GATTTTCGTTCTTCTTCGTTGAACCACTTGAAGAACAGGACCATCATCGTTGCGAGGTATACGAGGTTGCCGGGGATCCACATCAAGAGACCGCCGGTGCTCTGATCCGCGACCGGGTTCCAGCCGAAGTGTCCGGGGCTATTTAGGTAGAACGTGTAGAGGACGTCTTTCGACAACGTGATGATCGCCGCCAGAAGTGCTGTTGGCGTGACCGCCAGTAGAAGGTACACGATGCGTTGTGGGTGGTTCAACTGGGTGCGGATCGGCGGGGGGCCAACTATCGGCCACCAAAAGAGGATAGCCGTTGTGAACATCGTGAAGTGCATGAACAGGTGCAGGCCCTCGTTTTCAAGTGAACCGTTATAGGCCGCCGGTATGTGCCACGCATAGAGGGTGCCGATGAACAGCGGTAGAGAGACAACGGGGCGTGTAAGGACTCGCAACACTCGGATGGTGATCCCATCTCCTGCAAGCGCTGCTCCGACCCCGACTCGCAAAGATCTTGGCAGTGACCAGAGGTATGCGGGCATGGGGCGTGCAATAAGAATTAGCGGTGCGGCGAAAATGGCGATGACGATGTGCTGTGCCATGTGCATGGTGAAGAGGTCACCTGAGTAGAAGTCGAGCGGTCCTGCGAGTCCGATGGCCATCAGGACGTAGCCGGTTACACCTGCCGCCGCTTTCGACCAGAACTTGTTGTCGGAGTTCGACCGAAGAGCCAGACGAGCAGTCCCAGCTAAGTAGGCTCCGGCGAGTAGCAGGAATATCACTGCTGGAACCGATGAGAAATCCCAGGCCAGAAAAAACTCGCCGAAGCTATCTATTAGATCGGGTGCTAAACCGCCGTTCATGGCGTCGCATCATTCCAGTGAATGGAACCAGTAATTGGCACCAAGCTTGTACGGATTGAACGCGGTGCGTCGGATCCGGGTATCAGCTGTCTGTTTTGAATAGTAAGTGCTGAGGTAAGGCTACCGCTTAGTTAGGCGGCTGGTGCCCGAACTCGAGGAGGAACAGGAGTATCGAAAATATAAGTATCCCAACAATCATGGACGAGGCGAATACGTACGTAAACATTCGGTGGTCGAAACGTAGATGCATGAAAAATGCGACCACGCCGACGAACTTCAACGCGGATAATCCGAGGAGGATCGGGATGTACCAGCCACCGAGACCTTCGACGCCGAAGAGCCAGACTTCCAGCAGTGTGATGATCGCGAGAAAGAGACCGACAAGCCAGTAGAAGCCGGGGCCTGCGTGCGAGACGCCGCCATGGGTGACTGTGCGGATAATATTGCTCAGCCAGGAGCCACCGATCGGATTCTCGTGTGGAGGATTCGGATCGTTTGACGCGCTGTGAGGAAGGTTCCACCAGCCGTTGCCATCGTATTTTGTGAATTTCTGCCAGAGATTGGCCATAACTAACTCCCGTGCCTATCCCTTGTCACTATCCGTGAATAACTCTTTCGACGCCGGCGGGTGCACCGTCGGTCGCCGAAATAAGGTAGATGACTGTGAAAATTACGATCCATACGATGTCGACAAAGTGCCAGTACAGACCAGCGATCTCAAGATCGAGTGCGTTATCGGGTCGAAGTTTTCCCGTGTGCGAGCTGTAAGCGAGAAATGCCATCCAGATCACCCCGATGGTTACGTGGGCGCCGTGGATACCAGTAAGAATGAAGAACGTGGTACCGAAGATGTTAGTCCGCGGGGTCAGGCCTTCGTGAGCAAACTCTCGGAATTCAACGAACTGGAATCCCATGAATACCGCACCAAGCACCACTACCATCAGAATCCAGAGTGTCGCCTTACCCCTGTTTCCTTCTTTTACGTAGTGAAGGCCGAGAACCATCGCTAAAGAACTCATCAATAACACGAATGTCGACACCGACGTAACGGGAATGTTGAGAATCTCATCCGGGTATGGACCGACGAGGCTCTTGCCCCTGTACACGAGGTAAGTCGCTATGAATGCTCCGAAGAACATCACGTCTGAACCCAGGAACGCCCACATCAAGAGCTTTCTGCTGTTCAGACCGGTGGAAGTATTTTCTACCGGTTCGTGGTGTTGAGTTGTTACGGCCTGTGTCACGTTCGTTGAATCCTGAGGATGCGGTCTGATTTGATCGAAGTTATTACGATTAGTCGTTCACGGGTTCCATTGACCACCCGAGTAGGCCCCAAATGAAGAATGGCGCACCTGCGAACAGCACCAATCCGTCGGTGACAAATGCGACACCGAAGATTGCAAGCCCGAATGCAAGGATGAACGGGTAGTACGACATGTCGGGGAGGTGAATTCCACCGTGCCCGTGCTCGTCGCCGTGATCGTCAGCGCTACCGGTTACGACTGGTAGTTCTGCGTTCGCCTCGGCGTCATCACCATCGATTTGGGCTCCCGAAGGAACTGCCTGATCGTGCTCGTCGTGGTAGTACTCGGAGATTGTCTCCGGGTACTTCTGGAACCAGAAATCATCTCGATACTTGACCTGAGGGATTTCGTCGAAGTCATGTACCGGCGGCGGTGAGGTCGTTGCCCATTCGAGCGTGCGACCGTCCCATGGGTCGTTTCCTGCCATCACCTTTTTCATTCGTGAGTAGAAAACGTTGATGATGAAGACGAGAATTCCTAACCCGAGAATCAAACCGCCGATCGAAGCTGCTAGGTTCGAACCTTCCCAGCCCATGTTTTCAGCGTAGGTATAGATGCGTCGTGGCATGCCGTCCATGCCGAGCCAGTGCATCGGAGCGAACGTGAAGTTGAACCCGATCATCATCAGTGCCCAGTTCGCTATACCCAGCTTCTCGTTGAGGAAGTATCCGGTGAATTTAGGCCACCAGAAGTAGATTCCGCTGAAGATACCAAGCAGCGCACCACCTACGAGAACGTAGTGGAAGTGGGCGACGACGAAGTATGTGTCCTGCTGTTGAGAGTCGGTTGGCGGTGATGCGTGCATCACTCCACTTAGCCCTCCAATCGTGAACATTGCGATGAACGAGATCGAAAACAGCATCGGCGTATTGAGTCGGATATTTCCGCCCCAGAGCGTACCAAGCCAGTTGAATATCTTCACACCTGTAGGCACGGCGATCAGCATTGTGGACACTGCGAACGCCGTGTTGACGGCGGGTCCGAGTCCGACTGTGAACATGTGGTGGCTCCAAACGAACCAACCCATGAACGCGATTGCCGCTCCGGCGAGTACTACGAAGGGATAACCAAACAGAGGCTTGCGGGCGAATGTCGGAAGCACCTCTGAGACGATACCCATTGCAGGCAGAATGAGGATGTAAACCTCGGGGTGGCCGAACAGCCAGAAGATGTGTTGCCACATAACTGGATCACCGCCACCAAGAGAGTTGAAGAAATGAGTGCCATAGACCCGGTCTGTCTGTAGCTGGATACCTGCAACTGCCAGAATCGGCATTGCAAGGACAATCAGAACAGACGTGATGAGGGTCATCCACGTGAAGATCGGGATCTTGAACATGCCCATACCCGGCGCACGCATGTTCAGGATGGTGACAATAAAGTTCAAGCCGGCTGCGATCGATGCGACGCCAAGAATGTTCAGTCCAACTACCCAGTAGGTCATACCGAGTCCGGGGTTGAACGTTGCGCCTGAGTTGGGCGCGTATCCGAACCAACCACCGTTGGGGGCGTTACCAGTCAGGAAACTTGCGTTGATGATCAGCGAACCGAACAGGAATATCCAGAAGCTCAGTGCGTTTAGCCGCGGGAACGCAACGTCACGAGCACCAATCTGTAGCGGAATTAGCCAGTTAAAGAAGGCTGCTGATAGCGGCATGATCACGAGGAAGACCATCGTTGTACCGTGCATTGTGAACAGCTGGTTGAAGGCTTCCGGACCGATCAGCGTGCTTTCCGCCGAAGCGAGCTGTGCACGAATCAGCAGTGCTTCGAGTCCACCGACGATGAACCAGATGAAGGCGGTAATACCGTAGAGGGTTCCGATCCGCTTGTGATCGACGGTACCGATCCAACTCCAGATTCCCGTATCAGCCTTGGGCCGTGGGAAGAGTCTTGGGAATGTTAGTGCTTTGGTTGTCACTATGTGTGAGCTCCGCTGTTAGGCGTTTCTAGGTGCCTGTACAGGTGGTTACTGTTAGTTCAGTGTCTTCAGATAGGTAACGAGGGCGTCGATCGAGTCATCACCAAGGTGAGACCACTCAGGCATCACAGCGGGGAATCCATCGACCACGAAAGCCCCCGGCTCCCTCAGTGATTGTTCTAGATATGAGTCCTCATCGAGTCCAGCTACTCGTGACCCGGCTCGGTCGCCAACTCCAGCAAGACCGGGTCCAACTAACTTGTTGTCGCCGGTTGAATGGCAGCTGGTGCAGTTGGAAGCGAAAATCGCCTCACCGTCGGCGTCACCACCGGCATCAGCGACTGCTCCTGCAGGGGCAGAGCCTGGCTTGAGTGAAAGCAGGAAAGAAGCGATGTCGGAAACTTCGGTTTCGGACAGGTTCGCCGTGCCGTCTGGCGTGTCGTAAACAGCAGCGTGCTTCTGCATGCGAGTACCGATTTTGACCGACGAAGGATCGTGGATCCACTCTTCAAGAGCTGCTTGGGCCGTATCGGCAGTGAATTCCTTGATTCCGGCACCCAGCGTTGAGCGAAGGCCGAAGTGAGTCAGGTTTGGCGCTGAGACGATGCTTGAGTTTTCGATATCGGATATCCAGCCGTTCCAGCGAGCCTGCTGTGAACTGAGTTCACGAGCGTAAGAGCCGGGTGAAGTCGTGTCGGCGGTGTGGCAAGACGAACAGTTTGCTGCGAACAGGTTCTTTCCACGTCCGGCGGGTGAGTCGGCTGAAGGTGTGTCAGGAGCGGTGTGCATCCCGGCAAGCCATGCTTGAAAATCTTCTTCTGTGTCGACGATAACTCGAAAACGCATGTGCGCGTGCGCTATTCCACAGAACTCGGCACACTGACCGTAGAACGTTCCGACTTCGTCACCAATCATCCACATGTAGTTGTCGTTTAGCGGAACCATGTCGACCTTACCGGCGATCTTTGGAACCCAGAAGCTGTGAATCACGTCTTGGGATTCGAGCTTTAATGCAACGGGTCGGTCGACCGGAATGTGCAGTTCATTCGAGGTGACGATCTCGTGATCGGTGTACCTGAATTCGAACCACCACTGGTGTCCTATTGCTTCAACGAAAACCACTTCACCCTTGTCATCCGGCACGCCATTTTGTTGTGCCCAGATGCCGGTGAGGGTTGGAATTGCAATGGCGACCAAGATTAGTATGGGGATGATCGTCCATGTAACTTCGAGCTTGTCGTTGCCGTGAGTCTGATACGGAAGCTTGTCCGAGTCTGAGCGACGTCGATATCGAATCGCTATATAAACGATTGCACCTTCAACAAGAATGAAGACGGCTGCTGCGATCCAGAAAATGAAGTTGAACAGTCCGGCTTGATCCTTGGCGACAGGACCTGCGGTGCCAAATGTTGACTGGTTGTTATCTGGTGTACACGCTGCCAGAAGCGCTATGGCGACTGGTACGAGAAGTAGTAGCGCCGGGCGCAGTGGGGCGGAAAGCTTTGAGACTCGGTGCATCTGGGAGCTGTACGTAAAGTGCGGGTTATTGAGAATTCGATCAAAAAAATCACCGACAACGAATATCGGTGAAATAGCATTAAAAGCTAGTGAAGCGTACCACCCGTAATTTTCTCCCGCAACGGGCAATAAATCCCTAATGCCAGACCTTTTTCGTTGACTTCATTTACCCTGAGCCCGCGCGCAGCGGTTAGGTTAGTGTTTATGAAAAAGAAATTACTCGTAGCAACTCGTAATTCAGGGAAGGTTCTTGAGTTCTCAAGAATGCTTTCTGGCATGTTATTCAATGTTGTAAGTCTTGACGATCTAGGCATTGATTTAGAGATTGAAGAGACCGGTGCGACGTTCAAAGAAAATGCCGTGCTCAAGGCGCGGGCTTACGCAGAGGCTTCAGGGGAATTAACCCTGGCTGACGATTCAGGGTTGGTTGTCGATGCTCTCAATGGAGAGCCGGGTGTTCTTTCTGCCCGCTACGGCGGTGAGGGACTGGACGATGAGCAACGAGTGCAGCTTGTGCTTGACAAGATGAAGCACCTGCCTGGATGGGAACGGACGGCACGATTCGTGGCGGTGTTGGCTCTCGCGGGCGATGAAGTTGAGGGTGGTCTGGCGACAAGTGAGGGTGTTTGCGAAGGCGCAATCATGCACCAGCCCCTCGGCGAGAATGGTTTTGGGTACGACCCTGTTTTCTGGCTTGCTTGGCATGCCAAAACAACTGCTCAACTCTCTGGTGCTGAAAAGGATGAGATCAGCCACAGGGGTGCGGCGCTGCGCGGGTTGACGGACACACTCAACGGACTCACATAGAAATATTATGTTTGGTTGGCACAGGCAACTATGTTTCGGCAGTAGTATTTAAGCCGGTTTCTAACCGTGTTCTTGTGTTTGACGCTTGTCTGGATTTTATGTCTAAAACTTCTGAGCATCCTTTCCTAAAAGGAATAACCGACAAACTCGATCGACCGGTGCGTGATCTGCGCATCTCAGTCACTGATCGCTGTAATTTCCGCTGCACATACTGCATGCCAGCAGAAATGTTCGGTGAGCGGTACGAGTTTTTACCGCGTCCCGACATTCTGACTTTTGAAGAGATCGAGAGACTGGCACGACTGTTTGCGCAGGCCGGTGTTTCCAAGTTACGAATTACGGGTGGCGAACCACTTGTTCGAGCAAACCTGCCAGAGTTGGTCGGAAAGTTGTCGAAGATCGATGGCATCGACGATATTGCTTTGACCACAAACGGCTATCTGCTTGCCAAGAATGCCCAGGCTTTAAAGGACGCGGGGCTTAACCGACTCACGATTTCACTCGATTCGATTGACGAAGACATTTTTAAAAAGATGTCGGGCCAACCCCAGGGACCGGCGAATACGCTTGAAGGGATCCAGGTTGCGACGGAACTTGGATTTTCGCCGATCAAGATAAATGTTGTGGTTCAGCGGAGCGTCAACGATCACACGTTGGTCGATACGGCACGCTATTTCAAAGGCACCGGTGCAATTGTTCGGTTCATCGAGTTCATGGACGTCGGAACGAAGAACAGTTGGGAGCTTTCCCAGGTGGTCACTTCTAAGGAAGTGATCGAGATTATTAGTGAAGAGTTTGCCCTGGAGCCGGTCGATCCGAACTATTCCGGCGAGGTGGCGAGTCGGTATCGCTACGTGGATGGTGAGGGCGAGATCGGGGTAATATCGTCGGTTTCGGAGCCGTTCTGCGGCAACTGCACGAGGGCTCGATTATCGACCGACGGAAAGCTTGTGACCTGCCTGTTTGCTTCTGGCGGCACGGATTTCAAAACCGCGATGCGCGATGGTGCCGCCGACGATGAGATTGCCGGGATGATTGCCAGAGTTTGGACCGGGCGTGATGATCGTTACTCGGAGCTTCGTTCGAAGGGCCCTGAGTTCCAGGCCGGGACAGCTGGCGACAAAGTCGAAATGTATTACATTGGTGGGTAACCGGCACCGCCGGTTTTTCTGGAGTTCACGTTGACGATCTGGCAGTTTCTGGTCGTCGTAGTCCATGTATTCTCGGCAATTATCTGGATTGGTGGCGCGATTTTTCTTGCGCTTGTGATGGTTCCTCTTGCACGGGGGATGGAGCCGCCTGCGATGGGATTGATGTTCCTTCGCAAGGCTGCTCTGAGGTTTCGTGGAATCGCCTGGGTGTTGCTGGCGTTGCTTGTTGTTTCGGGTGCGGCGGCGCTTGAAGGGCGTGGGATCGGTTTCGACAGGTTCAGTGAAGACGGGTTCTGGTCGACTGAGATCGGGGCAGTTTTGCTATTCAAGTTTGCGCTGGTTGGCGTGCTGCTGGTGATGAGCGGGATTCACGATTTTGTTCTTGGACCTCGACTTGCAGAGGCGATGTCGCTGGTGCCGCGAGGCGAGCACCCACCCGCTTCGATTGTTGGTGCACGTAAACGCCTAATAATGCTGGCGAGGCTGAATCTGGCGATTGCGGTTATGGTTGCCGTGGTGGGGCTGATGCTTGTGCGTGGTGTGCCGGGCTAGGCGTTTGAAGAACGCTTGAGCCATTCGTGGTCGAGTATCGAGTAGATCTCGAGGTCCATATATTCGTCGTTCACGAAGCTGGCTTCTCGCATGACGCCTTCGTGCGTGAAACCGAGTCGTTCTGGGATGGCGCGTGATGGCAGGTTCGACGTTGCAGCTCTGATAGTTACGCGGTGCATGCCCATCTTCACAATGGCCATATCGATTAGAGACGAAACTACTCGTGTAACGATTCCTCGCCCCTGGAGGTCCTGTCGAAGCCAGTAGCTGATCTCGACTCCGTTGTCGCTACTTGGAGGGCCGAATCCAGCAGTCCCTGCCAGTTCGCCCTTGTACTCGACGATATAGTCGCCGCCGCCATTCAGAAGGTCTTTGTCAAAGTGGCGTGTGTTGAACCCACGGGCGTGGTTTTCTTCGGTGTCGAATCCTGCCATCCATGGAAGATATTTGCCGATGTAGTCGCGTCCGGAGTCGAGTGCCTTCCACATCGGCTCGCGGTCAGATTCTTTAGAGGTGCGCAACAGAATTTCATCGTCGACTTGAACCTGGCGAGATGGCAGCGGTGATTTTGGCGGCTTCGGCGGCCAGTTGTCGGCGAGGGCGGCATAACTTGCCATATCGAGTACTGTGCTGTTTCTAACTTGAGATTGACGTCGAATAGATTCTCGCCCGAGGCCGAGGCGTTCCGGAACGGCGCTGCTGTGGTGATTGGCAAGTGCACATTGGATCTCGACCCTGATGAGGCCCAGCTCATCGAACGCCCAGTCGATTATGGCTTTCAGGCTAGCGGTCATGATCCCTCGGCCAACAAACGGTTCCGCAAGCCAGTATCCGGCGTAAGCCGAACGATCGCGCTCCTGAATGTAGTGCAAGGCAATGGTGCCTGCCAGATCGCCATCAGACTCGATTAACCACCAGTGACCTTTGCCGTTTTCTCCTCTTGCAAGATCAGCAGCTTGGGCTTTTCGTCGTTCTTCGACGGTATCCGGCATTTTTGTAACGGTTAGCCACTGTGAGATGTGATCAGCGTTTTCGGCAACGAGTTGTAGATAGATTTCGGCATCATCTAGTTCGGATGGTCGCAACAGCAGGGTGTTGTCGACCGTGAGAACTGGAGTTTTGGCACTTGTGATTTTGTCTGATGTCATGGCAGGTCAAAGGCCTATCTTCACGGCAGTTCAACGCTTCGACAGATTGTGGGTCAAGAGAATCTTTGTTTCAATAGGGTGCAATGACCAACAATAATCAAAACATCGTTTATGCATTCTCCGACGGATCGGCCATCGGTAACCCCGGTCCTGGGGGCTACGGGGCTGTGCTCAAGTACGGCGACAACGTAAAAGAGTTCAGTCAAGGCTTTAAACACACCACAAACAATCGCATGGAGCTGCTGGGGGCAATTACCGCCCTCGATGCCCTCAAAGGTAGGCAGCGTGTGGTGCTTATGACCGATTCTCAGTACGTGATTAATGGCATTGAGAAGGGTTGGGCTGCGAAGTGGCGTGGGAATGGCTGGATGCGCAATAAGAAGGAAAAAGCGCTGAACCCCGATATGTGGGAGCGATTATTGAACGTTTGTGAGAAGCATGATGTTCGCTTTGAGTGGATTCGTGGTCACACCGGTCATGTGGAAAACGAGCGGTGTGACGAGTTGGCGAACGGTGCCGCACGCGGTGGAAATCATATTGTTGATGAAGGATTTGTAGAGGTGGTGGAGTAGATGCCAGACGATTACGGTGGCGCAAATCAACAAAACAAACTCAGTCACATCGACGAGTTGGGTAAGGCTCGGATGGTGGATGTTGGGTCGAAGGATGTCACCGACCGTATCGCGACGGCAGGCTGTGAAGTTCACATGCAGCAGTCGACGCTTGATCTGATTCGTTCGGGCGGGTTCGACAAGGGTGATGTGCTGAGTGTGGCCCGTATTGCCGGTGTAATGGGCGGAAAGAAAACATCTGATTTAATTCCGCTGTGTCACCCGCTGATGCTCAACCAGATAACTGTTGATTTTGGCTATCTCGTTGAAGGCACGGGTTTAGGCATTACGACAACGGCCCGAACTACGGGCAAGACCGGGGTCGAAATGGAAGCGCTTACAGCTGCCAGTATCGCCGCTTTGACGATGTACGACATGTGCAAAGCAGTCGACCGCGCTATGCATATTGAAAATCTTCGCCTGCTGAGCAAGAGTGGTGGTAAGAGCGCCAACTACTCGGCCAAGTAGTTGGCGTATGGCCATTAATGTCTCGCGTAGTAAGTCATGATTTCGTTGACCGGCGTTTGACCCGTGGCTACCATGAATGGTCGCACTATGTGATTAGCGTTGCAGGTGCATTGAGTGAATGGCGATGTAGCTCAGCCGGTTAGAGCGCGCGCTTCATAAGCGCGAGGTCGTAGGTTCAAGTCCCACCATCGCTACCATTCACTTCATTTAACTGGCCGTAAATCCTGAAAACGGCGAGTACAATTGCATATTCGGGCGATTAGCTCAGTTGGTTAGAGCGCTTGCTTCACACGTAA
>JAPYUK010000074.1 GCA_029936155.1 Dehalococcoidia bacterium
GAATCGTATTAGCCGCTTGATCTGGAGACAAATCGAGCACCCACTTCCAAGGTGGAAGTAAGAACGCCGGATTTACCTTGAATTGTTGCTGCAGTTGCGCTGCGGTGATCTTGGTGTTGCCCCAGAGGAAATCCTGAACCATTTTCTTGTTCCAACCGGCGTCCTTGCATGCATTCGCATGGTCAGGACTGAGGATCACGAGTGCCCCGCCTCCGCCTCCATCTGAGTACGGATCCGGATCTGACCACCTGTAACCGGTGTATCCACCACCACCTCTGATTCCGCCGGCGACTGTTTTGAGAACGCCCTCAGCCGTGTAGTTCGTCAGATCAGCCGCATCGTAAACGTTACGAGCGCCGACTACGGTGACCGTTGATTCGGACGCCTTGAAGCCTCTGCTCTCATGGAATCCCTCCCAACGATCTGTAACAGAGGGTTCTGCTCCACACCAGGAGAATTTGTTCGGAGAACCGATAGTGTCCATATCCATCTCGGTCGGGTAGTTGTGTCCCACGTTCATCAACGCGAGCCGCATAGCTCGACCCAGCACGATGTTCACACGAGACTGCCTGCCTGGACCCAGAATGCACTGCCCGGTGTTGATCCCGAGATCCTCGACTATGGGGCCGTTCACCATCATGAATGGTGCGTCGGGCGAGGTCGACATCATCCACTGACGTGCCCGTGACCCCAACTTGAGTATCGCTTTTACAGCAGCGATGACCACTGGAAGATGCGCAGGCTCGCAACCCGCCATGGCGGCAGAAATAGCGATCTTTTCAACTGTCGCGATACCCTCGCCCGGAGGTAGGATTCCAATGACATGATCGGGGGCCAGAGTGGTCCCGCCCAGTATTGCATCAACTCGCTCACGAGTTGGTGGCATAAGCGGGAAGCCGTCTCCCCAGCCACGATCGAGATAATCCCGGTTGAAGTCGATATACGCATCTATACCAGTACCGTCGTATTCCAGATCTGGACCAGGTACACGATTTTCAGCGTCGCCTTCATCCTCTTTCTTCACCTCTTGGGCAGGATTCGTTAAGCCACGAATTATGCCGTCGATCTGTTGCGATATTGAATCAGCCGAACGCTCGGGTGGAACGGCCGTAATGACTTCAGGTACAACAACGTATGGCGCGAGTGGCATGCCGAAGGCGCGGCAGGTTGCAAGTGTGTCGGTTTCGAAACCGGCTGAAGCGATCGATACGGTCGGGATGCCCTTGCGCTCGATGTAAATCATGTCGTGGACAAGCCACGACGTGCACTGGCCTCAGTCAGAGGAAGAGCCGACAACCACATCGGACTCTTCAGCTGCCTGATCTAGCACGGCAGCCGGAGCGGGTATGCCGCCTTGGTACAGCGTGATTTTCACATTTTTATATCGGTTGGAAAGTTCCTCCCCGACCTTGGTAAGGACGGCGTCACCGCCTCGTTTCCTGTTCCAGACTAACCCGAGTTTTAGACCATCGAGTGATTTTGGACGAGGAGCGATGTCTGTCTGAACAGCCAGTTGCTTCATCTCCGATACCGGATTCAGAGTCACCAGTTTTTCCATGTCACAGTCCTTCTCAAAACGTTCATGAAACCACCAGTCAGGATGAATAGGCGAACAATCCATCTTGACTAGTGACAGAACACAATTAGCGAATTCGATTAGTTGCTCGGCGTGCCCAGACGATCACCATGAATCAATCCGTTCATGTTGACCTGATAAAACAGTTAAACACCCTTAGAACATACATACTGTCTGTACGTTTGGCATCGTATATTATGCAATTCTAAAAGTAAATAACCCATTATTAAGTACCTGTATATGACGACTAATTCACAACGAAAACGAAAGACTTCTCGCGATCGCATCCTCGCTGCCGCAATCAGGCATTTTGCAAAATATGGCTATATTGGTGCATCTCTCGAACAGGTTGCCAAAGAGGCTGGAGTCACAAGAGGTGCACTGTACCACCACTTTGTGGATAAGCACGATCTATTCCGACTTGTTTGCCTCAAGCTGCAGAGCGACAACGCCAAGAAAATCGACATTGCGATTGCAAAAGGTGCGAATCCCTGGGAAGGCTTTGTCAACGGAATACACGCGATGCTCGATACAGCGGCAGGCAAAGGGGTCAGGAGAATCCTGTTCGTCGAGAGAGTCTCGGTTCTTACCTGGGACGAGTGGTACGCGATCGACATGAAAACGGTTGGTGGTTCTCTCCGACCGGTAATGATACGGGCGATGGACGAGGGGTTCATGGAACACCGTCCAGTGATGGCGATGTACTACCTGCTGGCCGCATCAGTCAGTCGTATCACAACCATCGCTGCGGATTCGGATCAGATCGATCTTTCCGAGATACACGATGAGTTCGAACATCTGCTAACCAAGTATCGTATCGGCATAAATTAGAAATCAGGCGAGTTGTTGGGCATTCGGTGCATTCATCCTTCATTTACCCCGCAAGACAATCCAACTCGTTAACGACTGGTACCAGAGAGCAAAGGTGACCAAAACGAAACATCCAAACGTGATCTTCATCATCGCCGACCAGATGAAATGGTCGGCTCTTCGCATGTACTCCGATATTGGCATCGAGACTCCGTCTTTGGAGCGACTTGCCAGTGAGGGTGTGCGTTTCGAACACGGTATTACTCCACACCCGCTCTGCGTTCCTGCGCGCGTATCAATGATGACTTCGAGATACGCCCATTCGACCGGAGCCCGTCGCAACGAAACCCTCATGCCACCGGGCGAGCTTCACGCGTTCCGAATTTGGAAGGAACTCGGCTACACAACCGGGCTCATAGGGAAGAACCACTGCTTCATTCAGCAGTCGGATCTCGTAACTCTTGATGTGCGTCTAGAGCTATCTCACGGTGGCCTTTCGCAGGGCAATTACCTTGGCGAAGATAGTTCGACGCAGGGGATGGAGTGGGTTGTGCCGACGAGCGTAATCACCGAATCCCACTCTTCACGTGGAAACATGCGAGGCGGAAGCGGTGCAGGCAACTACGCCGTATCTGATCACGATCTGGCCGGATACTCGTCGAGTGCGATACCAACCCAGGTCGAGTCGTTCCTCGAACGAGCGGTAGATGGCGATACTTTCGATGGAACCGGCGGAAAAGGCGAGCAAACAAAGCCCTTTGCCATTCAAGTCTCGTTCCCCGATCCCCACGCGCCCAACGAGGTCCCTCGCAAATATGCAGAAATGGTTCCACCGTCATCTATCGACCTTCCGCCGACCCGCGAAGGCGAATTCGATGACCCATCAACACCCGAACGGAATCGTGTGCTCTACGAAATGCTGAATCTCGAAGGCAAGTCCGAAGAGGATGTTCGCAACATTGTCGGCACATATCTCGCAATGACACGATTCGTTGACGACGGCATTGGCAGAATCATCGACAAGCTCGATGAACTTGACATCCGAGATAACACCATTATTGTTTTCACTGCCGATCATGGAGATTTCGGCGGAGAGCACAACATGTTCGGCAAAGGCGGTGTCTTCTACGATAGCCTCGTACGAGTGCCATATATCGTTTCGTGGCCCGGCGGGGGAGTACCGCAGGGCGAAGTCGACGACTCACTCGTCAGCACCATCGATCTCCTCCCTACGATATTGCAATTGAGCGGAGTTGCCGATTTTACGAACTCTCCCCAGCAGGAACCGGGTCAGGACTCTCCTCCTGCCGGTCCGCGGATCCTTGCTGAGGTCGGTTCCGACATTATTACCTCAGAATCGCTCAGGCGATTTCAGGGCAAATTATTACCTAGCGTTACCAACGCGCCTTCACGAATGGCCGCATTCTCGGAATATGGAACCGGCGGTCCCCCGTTCACTTTGGAAATGCTCAACAAGCTGCCCGAAAAAACGGGCTCCACGGCCATCATGGGCTCGCTATGGGCAAGAGAAGCCGAAGGTCGTCGAAAGATGGTGCGTACGAGGAATTGGAAGTACGTTACTGATCTTTCGTCAAACAGTTTGTCGAGCTCAGATAACTCGACAGCTCACTCAGGGGACGAACTTTACGATCTTCAGAACGATCCGTGGGAACTCACAAACGTTGCTCACAACTCACAAAACGTGGGAGTGATCTCAAGTATGCGCGGACTACTCGTCGACTGGATGTTGGAAACGGAAGACTACAACCCCGTCCCACTTCCAACTGTAGTTGGTCGCGGCTCAAG
>JAPYUK010000075.1 GCA_029936155.1 Dehalococcoidia bacterium
CAGGCAGCTTTGGTGTTTGTACAACACACACAAAACCTGACGCGCGCACATCCCGCTACCGGGGGGCACATACAGATTTTGTTACTTGCCATAGTTAGATTGACCTTCGGCTCCTTCAATTGAGCCGCCTGTTCGATTCAATAAGTAATTCTGCGCTTGGTTTGCGACATCAGCAACAGGTCGTTCATTTCAATTTGTGATGAGTGCGTGTCATTCGCCCTGCTGTTTGAACCAGTCAACCGTCGTCTTAAGCCCATCTTCCAACGATACCTGTGGAATCCAGCCCAGTTCGCGCTTTGCTTTCGAAGGGTCCAGCGAAATTCGATTTATGTCGCCTGGACGGTCCGGTCCGTGACTCGCAACTTCCGTATGACCACAATGCTGCGCAATCACTTCGAATATGCGATTTGTGCTGGTGCCGATGCCGGTGCCGACGTTAAATGGCCCGGGCAGTGTGCCTTCCGCTGCTCTCGATATAGCGTCAACCACATCCTGCACGTAGATATAGTCCCGCTCGTCATTGCCATCTCCGAAAACTGTCAACGGCTTCCCAGCAAGCATCGCTTTCGCAAATATCGCTACGACTCCAGCCTCGCCGTGAGGATCCTGACGCGGACCGTAAACATTTGCCAGCCGAATGATCGAATACTGAAGATCGCATAGCTTTTCGTAGATCGGCAGGTATGTCTCGACGGCCAGCTTGGAGGCGCCGTACGGAGACAGCGGGCGCACCGGTGTAGACTCGTCTGCGGGGATGATTTCGGGGTCGCCGTAAGCGGTTCCGCCCGATGTCACGTAAACGATCTTGGTGACCTTATCTCCCACCACCCTGATCCCTTCGAACAGGTTCAACGCCCCTCCGATATTCACATCAGCGTCGAGTTGCGGTTCACGGGCAGAGATCGAAACGCTGATCTGCGCAGCAAGGTGAAACACAATGTCCGGACGCAATTCAGCCACGACGGTTTGAACTTCCAGGTCGCGGATGTCCATCTTGCGTAAGTCGAATCCTGACGGCAGATTGTCGAGCTTCCCAGACGACAGGTCGTCGATCCCCGTGACGCTGTAACCATCGGCGATAAGGCGATCAACAAGGTGCGAGCCAATGAACCCGGCAGCGCCAGTCACGAGGGCTATTTTCGATTCGATAACGTCGTCTCCACTCCTGCACGATTAGATGATCGACTATCGTAAATCAAAGTCGAGTCTCGGACGCTGCTAACACGCCCTCTGTCCGGTCAGTCGACATCGTGAATATGCTTGGTTCCGATTCTTGGTGCGGCTGTTGTTCCATGTTCGAGAGGCCACGGCAATGCGCCAACACGCTCGGCCCAGTCCTCGTACATTTGAACCATTCTCGAAAGAACGTCTGGCTGATCCGCTGACAGATCGCTTAACTCTGTCCGATCTTCCTTCATGTCGTACAGCTCCCAGACAGTGTTTCCTTCACTGACGAGCTTCCAATCACCGAGTCGAACCGCCCTGTTTCCCTCGTGTTCCCAGAAGATAGGTGCGGGCCTTACCCAGCCAACATTCTCGATTGCCGAACGAAAGCTGTGTCCTTCGAGCGGTGTAATCGGGTTCTGCTCAGAAGTATCAGGATATGAAGTCTCGGAAACGTCATAAATCGTAGCTGCAATGTCCACGATATGAGTCGCTTCGGTCACAAGCTTTCCAGACGCAATTTTATCGGGCCAACTGATGATAGCTGGTGTCGAGATACCACCCTCGTGAACCCAGCGTTTGTGAAGTCGGAAAGGTGTGTTCGAAGCGTTCGCCCATGGCAGGTCGTAGCTCTGAAAAGTGTCGCCAGGACCGGGATCGATTTCAGGGTGGTTGCCCATCTGCATTCGCTCGCCGTTCCACATTGGTGTGTTGAACTGCGCCGGGTCTGGCTTGTTCGAGTCCTCCGCTAAGAACTCCGCACATCCGCCGTTGTCGGAGAAGAATATTACGAGCGTGTTGTCACGAACCCCGGCTGAATCTAGTGCTTCGAGGATTCTCCCGATTCCCTGATCCATTCGATCTATCTGTGCGGCATAAACCGCCATCCGCAGAGATTCCCACTCCTTGTTTTCAGCCTCTTCCCACGGGAACGAGTCTTGATCACGAGGAGCCATCTCCCACGAATCATCGATAAAACCGAGTTCCTTGAGATTCGAATAGCGCTTCTCGCGTAGTTCATCCCATCCACCGTCGTACACGCCCCGGTACTTCTCGATATCTTCCTTATGAGCATGCAAAGGCCAGTGGGGTGAGGTGTACGCCACATACGAGAAAAATGGTGTTCCAACTGCTGCCGATTCCTCGATCATGCGAACAGCGTGATTTGTAATCTCGTCGGTATAGTAAAAATCCTCTCGATCGACAGTCACCGGGGTATTGCCGTCCATAAGAGTTGGAGGGGCAAAGAACGACCCTGCGCCGGTGAGGGTGCCCCAGAAGTGATCAAAACCACGCTGAAGCGGAGTCGGGTGCTTGTCGTCGCCGGGAGTCGATTCATCCGGGTGGTGCAGCGAGTACGACCCACCAACGTGCCACTTTCCAGAGATTTGCGTTCGGTAACCGCTGGTCTTGAGAACCTCCGCAATCGTGGCGCAGTTTTCGTTCAGGTACCCCTGGTATTCGGGAACACCGTAGTCCCCGACCATATGCCCGACGCCGGCCTGATGCGGATACAGCCCGGTAAGCAATGACGCCCGTGTTGGGCAGCATCGAGCCATGTTGTACATCTGGGTGAAGCGAATGCCTTCCCGTGCCATGGCATCGAGGTTAGGGGTTTCGATCTCGGAGCCGTAACAACCGAGATCAGAAAATCCCATGTCGTCAGCAAGTATCAGAACAATGTTTGGTTGGGCCATGTTTTAGGTCGTATAAACACTTTCGCATGGGTCGAGTCGACGCAGGAATCTCAGTCAACTCGCTCAGAATCTAACCGCATTCTAGCCGAACGATATTGGATCAGACTTCTGAATCGAAATGCGTTTTCGCGACTATCTCATAGCCACGAATCCATCATGTACGAACGGATACTGTTCCGCTGTTGAGAATTCGAACACGACATACCCTCGAACCGTTTCGCCTGCATTCAGGTTCACCGGTTCATCCACAAATTGTACAACCTTGTCGAGTGCTCGCATCTACTAATTTGAGTCAGGATCGCTTAATTTCTTCCCCTAAATAAAGTCGACGAACGATATTTGATTAGGCTCGAATAACCAACTCGAACCCAATCAAATGGAACACAGCCCGTATCTCATTTATCGAATCTGATACGTCGAAACACTAGACCTGTACTCTACTCCCCAACCAGCATCACCATCAAACCAAAAATGAATCCTGAATCGAAAACTGTGGGCATCATCGGCCTTGGTTACGTTGGCCAGCCAACGGTTGCCGCATTTCTGAAATGCGGTTACAAGGTGATAGGTCTCGAGAACGACCCGGATCGAGTACAACAACTCAACAACGGCGTCGGATTCGTTCATGAACCAGGCGTCGCCGAACAGTTCAAACTCGGGAAGTCTCGGCTCATCATCTCAAGTGACTACGCAGAACTGCGTAAAGCCAGTGCCATTATCATCACAGTTGGCACCCCCCTTGACAGCACAGGTCCGGTCAAAAACATCAGCCGAACTGAGCGCCATCGCCAGAATACGACTCCCTACAATCGCCTCGCGGTGATCACGTGACGACTGAAATTCCGACGCCTGATAACGACTGTCAGAACGCCAGCTAGATAGAGACCCGGAAAGTTTTACTCCAGAGCGCTAGTTGATGAAGCGCCCAGACTCTATGAGTAGCCCGATAAACCGACATCGACGAACTGTCTGTGCGACGAGTCAGGCCCTCTGCCACCACATCGTCCAATGCGTCTTGTTCAAATAGCTGCGCAACACCTGATCGATCGCCCAGCAGCTCGTGGCACGAATCTCGAAACTCATCGTTGATATATCTGAACAACGGAATGGAGAATCCATGCTTCGGATGGTTTAGCACGCTATCTGGCAACTGATCAGCAACCGCCTCCCGGAGAACCCATTTACCAACACCGTTTCGAATCAAAAGATCAT
>JAPYUK010000076.1 GCA_029936155.1 Dehalococcoidia bacterium
CTTATTAGATGTAGGCGATGGAATTGTCGGGGTTGACTCTGTCACCCCTGTGCCATGATTTTGCGTATGGCTTGTCGCTGAACTCATCTTCAACAATGTCGACGCCAAGTCCGGGACCTTCAGGAATCGGGTAGTAGCCATCAACAGGCGACACCACGTTCGTTACTGAAGCGATCTCGAACGGCTTGAGAGTTCTTGACTCTTGAACAAGGAAATTCGACGTCGCTGCATCAAAATGCAAGTTTGCGACCGACGCGAGAGGACCCATTGGATTGTGTGGGGCTACGACGAGATCGTGAGCCTCGGCCATGAACGCTATTTTTCGCATTTCAGTTAGGCCACCTACTATGCAGACCTCAGGCTGGAGAATATCTACACCGCCTTCTCGAATGAGCTCCCAAAGCTCGAATTTAGTGTAGAGGCACTCACCGGTGGCTAAGGCGCACTGCATTTTTTCGCGTAGCTTGCCCATTTCGTGGCGATTTTCCATTCGAAGCGGCTCTTCCATGAACCACGGGTTGTATTCCATCAGGACATCCGTGAGTTCGAGAACTCGGATCGGCTCCCAGATTGCTGCATGAGCGTCGAAACCAACGTCGATATCGTCACCAACCGCGTCACGAATCGCTTTGAAACGGTCCAGAGCGTCGCTCAGAGCATCGTTCCAACGCATGTCGCGCCAGTTCGGAGCCAGAGGGCTGGTTTTGAGGGCGGTGTACCCCAAATCGACATTCTTTTTCGCATCGTCTGCAAGTTCAGAAGCAGTGGATCCATGAATGTCCCAGTAGGCTCGAATTTTGTCGCGAACTTTGCCGCCCATCAGTTCGTACACAGGCTTATCGAGTGCTTTGCCGGTGATATCCCAAAGCGAAACGTCGATAGCTGACAGTACTGCCAGGCCAGATGACCCGATAGGGAACCTTGCTCCTTGATAGCAAAGTGCCCAGTTGCGTTCGATCTCAGTGGGATCCTGTCCGACGAGTTGTTCGGTGAAGTATTCGACCCAGTAGACCGATGCCATATCTGGGCCGACGTGGTAAACCTCGCCGACACCGTGGATACCGGCATCGGTGTGGGTTCGAACGTAGATTAGGTTGCCACCGACTGGATCTGAGCCGATCAATGTTTCGATATTGGTGATTTTCATGATGAGTTCTTTATCTGAGAAGAGGGATTGTTGAACTTTGATTTATCTTTACCTAGAGGAATCCCGGTGAGCCATCGGTGTAGGTTGCGAAACCTCTATCCCAATGAGCGGGAGGATTCGCAGCTATTACTTCGTGGTTCAACGTCATACCAAGCCCCGGTTGGGTCGGTAGCTCGAAGTAGCCATTTACCGGAACCCACGATTCGTTCACGAATTGCGATTTCTTCTTCTTATGATCGCCGTGCCACTCGAGAATGGCGAAATTGTTGATCGATGCGGCGTGATGAACTCCAGCTGCCGTCGAGAGCAGTCCCAACGGGTTGTGCGGAGCGACTGTCACGTAGTGTGCTTCGGCTACCGCAGCAATCTTCTTTGCCTCGAGTAGACCGCCGCAGCAAAGCATGTCGGGCTGAATGATGTCGACAGCATCGGCGTTAAGAAGCTCGGTGTAGCGGTGTAGACCGTAGAGATTCTCGCCAGTAGCGAGTGCGACTCTAAACTCACGTCTGAGTTCAGCACTCGATTCGATAAACTCAGCTCGAGCCGGTTCTTCGATAAACATGAGCCTGTAGGGTGTGATGACCCTCGCAAGTTCAAGCGACAAGGCTGCCTCTCGGATCGCCACATGCACATCGACAGCGAGATCAGGGCTGTCTCCTATGGCATCGCGTATCCCTGCCATTCGTTTGTCAGCCTCCCGCAACGCCTGTCGCCACGGCATTTCGCGCCAGTTCGACGGCAGCGGGCTTGTTTTGAACGCCGAGTAGCCTTCACTCATGAGTTGAACGGCGTGCTCGCCGACCGCAGCGGGTGAATCACCATAGATGCCGTGGTAGACACGAACACGGTCTCGAGTTTTACCGCCAAGCAGGCTGTAGACCGGTAATCCTACAGCCTTCCCGGCGATGTCCCACAGGGCGAGATCGATCCCGGATATTGCCGACCATGCAACTTGCCCTAGAGGGAACCGCATCGTGTTCTTCACCCTGCGGATCAGCCACTCGATGCGGCCTGGATCCTGATCTACGAACCACGGTTTCATCTCATCGATCATCGCAATCACGCTGCGATCCGGGCCAATTGAATATGCCTCACCGGTCCCGGTAATACCTTCATCGGTATCGATTTCGAGGAATATGTTGTTCCTGCTGCCATCGTTGGCGTGAAATGTCTTGATATCGGTGATTTTCATCTGAGATCCGTATGGTGTTGAATTTTCGTATCTCTCAGTTAGAGAGTGCTGATCCACGTTCGAATGGACGTTTGCGGCAGTATAGGGTCAGGATTACCCGTATCGTCAACTTACAGCAGCGTTTCGTGACTTTTTACCCGTGTTCTTTCGATAAGATGCCCGTCACGGAGTCGTACTTTGCCCAATCGATCGATCAACAAATTTGTGAGAGCTGGGCGAGTGCTGCTTGCAGTACTCGCGATACTGATCGGACTCTGGGGCATTTCCAGTTCAACCGAGCGCTCGGCATCCGCGCAATCTTCGGAATCTGCCTCCACTGACGTCGTTGTGATTCACCTCGATGGCCCGATAGACCAGGTTGCGAGTGGATTTATTGGCAGAGGTATTTCGAAGGCGATCGCCGAAGACGCTGAGCTGGTCGTGCTGATGCTCGATACACCGGGCGGGCTCCTAGATTCCACCAGAGACATCGTTGAGTCGATTCTGACATCTCTGGTGCCGATAGTTGTCTACGTGGCTCCTGAAGGCGCTCAGGCAGCCAGCGCAGGAACCTTTGTCGGCGCGGCGGCAGACATTTTAGCCATGGCACCAACAACCAACATTGGCGCGGCATCGGTTGTAGGTAGCGTCGGGGAGGATCTCCCCGAGACGCTGAGTAAGAAGGCATCTCAAGATGCTGCCGCCTTCATTCGAAGCATTGCTGAACGGCGCGCTCGCAACGTGTCTGCGCTCGAAGACACGGTTTTACTCGCTACGGCGTACTCCGCTCAGGAAGCGGTTGAGTTAGGGATCGCTGATCTGGTTGCCGACGACTACGAGTCGTTGCTTGCCCAACTCGACCGCGGTGTAGTCGACGTCGGAGGCACCATGCAGGCTTTCGATCTGGGCAACGTCAACACGATCAACGTCGATCTAACGCTGCTGGAACGGCTGCTTGCATTTATCGCGAATCCGAATATTGCATTCCTTCTCATATCTCTCGGCGGCCTTGGCGTAATTGTTGAACTGTGGAATCCAGGATTATGGGTGCCCGGAACTCTTGGGGTTTTATTCTTGATCCTCGGTTGGGCCGGGATTGGGCAACTGCCGTTCTCGTGGGCAGGAGTGGCGCTGATCGCTCTTTCCCTATTGCTGTTCTATCTTGAGACTACTGCAGTTGGTATCGGGTACTTTGGCATCGCAGGGACGATCAGTTTGATACTTGGTGGAATCTTCCTCGTTGGATTCTTCGGTAATCCGGAGATACCCGGAGATGCTCCGTCGGTCAGCAAATGGGTGCTTGTGGCGGTCGGCGCAGTTACGGGCGGGGTGGCGTTGTGGTTTGCCTCGGAACTTCGGAAAGCGAAACAGATTTCGATGTATCAGAGCCCAACAGTTGCAGCGGGGTTGGTGGGAAGAATTGGAGTAGTTTCGGCGGAATTATCACCCTCTGGCCAGATTATAGTGAACGGCGAGTACTGGTCTGGTGAACTGGATACTGGCAGTGACGAGAATATTGAAGTGGGCGTGGATGTTGAAGTGGTATCGGTTGACGGGAATCATCTAAAGGTGAAACCTGTACAGAACGTTTCAAGTTTGAGTGACGTATCAGATAACGAATAAGAACAGACGGACCGGTAATCCGAGTCCGACAGGAGGTTTCTATGGGAATAATCAGTTTCGTTCGAGATTATGAAAGAATCGCTCGATTTCGTCTAGGCAAATTCG
>JAPYUK010000077.1 GCA_029936155.1 Dehalococcoidia bacterium
CGAGTTTGGTGGGCCCTGTGGGGATCGAACCCACGACCTGCGGATAAAAGGCAGTGTCACACCACGGTTCGGCTACTCACACCAAGCTGGGGCCGGCCGAATCTATATCGCAGTCACCTGAGTCGAGTCGTTCGGATCCTGACGATAACGGCCCGCCGTTGGCTGTGCTTCGCCACTGTCATCCATCGACCAGAACACATTATGATTCCAGTCCTTGTCGGATCGATCAGGGAAGTCTTCTCGATAGTGGCTACCTCTGCTCTCAGTACGATGCAGCGCGGCTTTTGCCATCAGGTCGGCAGTGAACACCAGATTGTCAGTCTCGAGAACCCGTAGTAGCTCATCACTATTGGTGACCGCCACATCGTGCAGCTGCTGGTTTCGTAGCCAGGAACACTCTGATCTCATGTCTTCGAGTAGTTCCGCATCACGCACTGCAATCAGCGATTTACCCGCTCTTATCTTGAGCGTTTTCCTCACCTCGAACCATGAGCTTTCGCCCGACCCTTGGCCGAATCCATTCATTCGGCTCATTGCAAGCTCAAGCGAACTTTCGTTAAATTCCTTATTCCCAGCGCTGCGAGCGCGATCCGCTGCCCGTTCCCCTGCTCTTTTGCCAAACACGTTACAGGCAGCGAGCATTCCTCCGCCAAGTCGATCGGCGCCGTGCGGACCTGCGATCGTTTCGCCGACAGCAAACAATCCCGGCACTGTCGATTCGCCGAATTCGTTAACACGTATTCCACCGTTAATAGCGTGTGCCGAATGAGCAATTTCGATCTGTTGGTCGATCAACTCAATGTTTGACGGAGTTGGATGATGCTGAGGTCGCGCAGGTTTTACCTTGCTGAGATCGACTCCGCTGAAATCGACAGTGATCGAATTGCGCTCGCCGCCATTTCCTGAGCGAATTTCACATTGAATGGCGATATCAAGCCACTTGGAAATGTCCCTAGTACTGTAGGGATAGTGATGAGTACGCTGCTCATAAACATCCTCTACTCGAACCTCTGCTGGCAGATATTTACTGAGAAATTCCTCGCCAGCGGCATTTCGAAGAACTGGATTGAGCGTCCACCAAGGTCCACCACCCATCGGCGGGGTCCCTTTTACTTCCCTCACCATGTACTGCATAAATTCCAGATTTACGAGCTCGGCACCGGCACGGAAAGCAATTGCGTAGCCGTCGCCGGTGATATCGCCCGGTGTATGGCTCAAAGGGAACATTTGGGCTGCGCCACCGGTCGCCATAATTACAGCGGCCGCTCGATAAAAAACAGTCGCTCCATCTCCATCGATTCCCACTGCGCCAGTGCATTCACCGCCGTCAACCACTAGATCAACGATTGTGACGCCTTCATAAACCACAGCGCCGTGTCGTCTCGCCTCAGCAGCCAATGATTCAACCATGTTGCCGGTATGTCCACCGGATTTGCTTGCCATCATTCCGTGGGCACGTGGCTGCGACGCGAAGCACGAATATCCCGAATAGTGTTTCCGCTTGCCTTCAGGGTCGGCGAGAAGTTCAAATCCCCATTTTTCAAGTTCTAGCAAACGCTCGGGCGATTCTTCAGAAAGTATCTTGGCCATGCGAGCATCCGCCATTCCGGCCGCAGCCGTCATGATGTCCTGATAGTGAACCTCAGGGCTGTCCTCGCTACCGCCACATCCATCTGCCGCCTGCCATGCCGATCCGACCCCGATGGAGTTCATTCCCGGATAGTTTGTAGAACCAGACTTACCAAGTTTCTTTTTCAGCACGATCGTGACCGAAGCACCATTCGCCGCTGCGGCGAGAGCTGCTCTAGAAGCTGCGGCACCACCACCGATGACAAGCACATCTGTTACATGAATTCGAGATGGCTCAACTCGAAAAGACGTAGTCAAACCGTTGCCCCCGTGGCGATCGCGCCTGATTGTTCGAGGTGCGATATTTCGGCTTCAGAAAGCCCGAGTTCAGAGAGGATTTCCTCGGTATCTTGCCCAATTTCAGGTGCACCCCGGTTTACTGATCCAGGCGACGTCCCCATCTTGATCGGAACTCCAACGTGATTGTGCTTCGCACCTGACGCCATCGTCGTTTCAACGATCATCCCATTGTGTTTAACTTGCGGTTGTTCGAGAGCCATTTTCGAATCGAGAATCGGGGCGGTAATAACGTCAAACGACTCAAGGGCAGGAATCCACTCTTCGGCCGATCTCTCTGCAATCCGTTCTTGCAGAAGATCGTGAAGCTCGGTGGCGTGATGTGACAAATTTTCCTCTGAGTCGAAACGCTGATCCGTCGATAAGTCGGCGATTTCGAGCGCCTCACATAGGTTCGCCAACGGATTCGCCTTGAACAAGGCTGTAACCACGATGTAGTCAGTTGTGGTTTTGTATATCCCACCATCGAGAGGATTGGCTCCATGCATCGGAGTTCCAGCAGGGAGAGGATTTGCAGCCCCAGCAACCTGCCACGCCTGCATCCACATCATCCCATCGAGAAGAGAGACTTCGACAGTTTGGCCTTCGCCGGTCGACTCACGAGCAAGCAAAGCGATCAGAATTCCTTGAACAAGCAAATTCCCGGCAGTCATGTCTGCAACGGGCAGCGGAAACTTGCGGGGCACACCATTGGAATCTGCGTTGTTGTACATCGCCCCACTCAACGCATCGGCTACCGTCTCGTGTCCCGGTTTTCGAGCTTCCGCCATCGGACCCGACGTGCCAAATCCAGTTCCTGTCGCGTAGATAATCCGCGGATTGCGCTCTTTAAGAGCCTCATACCCAAGCCCGAGCGACTCCATTACACCCGGCCTGAAGTTATTCACGACCACGTCTGATTGATCGACAAGTCGAAGAATCAGATCGATTCCCTCAGTCGATTTCAAGTTCACCGCGAGTGATCGTTTATTTCTGTTTAGCGCGGCGTAACTTAAACCAACGCCGTCCTTGAACGGACCAAAGGCTCTGGCTAACTCGCCTGATCCCGGACGTTCAACCTTGATAACGTCTGCACCGTGATCTGCCAGCACCGCGGTTGCGGCGGGGCCCATGATGACCTGCGTGAAATCGAGAACTTTGATATTCGAAAGTGATCCGACAGCCATCTTCATGCGTCTTCCCATTCAGGCTTGCGCTTCTCCGAGAATGCCCTTGGCCCCTCTATGAAATCGTTTGATGCCTTGAGGCGTTCGAACATCGAATATCCGGTATCCAGCACATCCCAGTAGGGTTCGTCTCGACCGAGTACTGCCGCCTGTTTCGCTGCTTGAAGCGCTTTCGGTGAGCATTCCAACATCTCGTCCGCCATAGCGATTGCAGATTTCATCAGTTCATCTGATGAAACTACCCTGTTCACGATTCCAAACTCTCGGGCTCGATCAGCTGAAATGAAAGATCCGGTCAGCATCATCTCCATGGCAAGTTTCGTGGGGATTGCTCGGGTTAGACCTTGCACTCCACCGCCATCCGCCATAAGTCCTCGTTTTGCTTCGGGCAATCCAAATTGAGATCTGTCAGACGCTATGACCACGTCGCACGCCATCGCCAGTTCGAGACCGCCGCCAACTGCATAGCCATCGACTGCGGCGATGACGGGTTTCCACAGTCCAAATTCAGGGTGATTAAACGCGTCCTCGCGGGTCTCTTCGAAGTCTCGAATCGAGTCCGAGTTTTCGGTACGCCATTTCAGGTCGTTTCCAACGGAAAATGCCCGACCGCCTGCGCTAGTTAATATAGCGACCCAAATAGATGAGGTATCTCGAACAGTTTTGAACGCATCCGACATCGCTTGAACAAGCGGCGGATTTAGCGCATTCAACGCCTCAGGGCGATTCAGCGTGATGGTCGCAAGATGCCCGTCGACATCGAATTTAAGTATTTCGTTCAATGTGGAATTCCTGACGACCAGCATTAGGAAAATACGAGTTTGGTGGGCCCTGTGGGGATCGAACCCACGACCTGCGGATTAAAAG
>JAPYUK010000078.1 GCA_029936155.1 Dehalococcoidia bacterium
GAACGCGTCGACATCATCTTCGGTGTGAACGGTAGAAACGTTTCCCGCGCACCGATTCGACATCAAAAAACCTTCGTTTAAAAGGCCGATAAACATCGTTTCGAGCATCGTCTTGTCGTTCGTGGCAAACGTCCGATAGTCGATCACCTCTGTCGAAGTGAACTGTAGCGCAAACAGCGATGCGACTCCCGTCACACCCATTGGCACTTCAAGCTCGGCGAACAATGCTCGTAGCTTGGTCCTCAGCGAATCGCCAAGCGTTTCGAGATACTCGTACTTCTCCGGCGTAAGCGCTTCGAGTGTTGCGATACCGGCAGCTGCCGTCATTGGATTGCCATTGAACGTACCGGCGTGCTGAACCGTGGCTCCGCCGTTTGAAGGATCCCACATCGCCATGATGTCATCCCGTCCTCCGAATGCACCCACAGGCATGCCGCCGCCAACTACCTTGCCAAAGCAAGTGAGATCGGGTGTGACGCCGTAGTAGTCCTGAGCACCGCCGTACGCGATTCGGAAAGCGATGACCTCGTCGAAGATAAGCACGATGCCAAGCTCGTCGGTAACCCTTCGCAATCCTTCAAGAAACTCCGGTTTTCCGGGCACCATTCCGCATTGGCCATTGACCGGCTCGACGATCACTGCTGCAAGTTCGTCGGCGTGCTCACGGATGATTTTCTCCACAGCAATAATGTCATTGAACGGTGCGATGAATATGTCATTAGCTGCGGTCTCAGATATTCCAGGGAATGCCTTAACGGCCTTTGGAGAATCGGCATCTCCAGCCTTGTCGAGTGGTGGTACAACGCTGATCTGAATGGCGTCATGATTCCCGTGATAGGCACCCTCGCACTTGACGAGTTTTTGTTTTCCTGTGAAGGCACGCGCTGCTCGAATGGCGTTGAGCGTCGCTTCGGTTCCGGTGTTCACAAACCTGACCTTGTCGAGCGATGGAACCCGCTCGCACATCAGCTCAGCCCAGCGCACGACCGAGGGGTTTGGGGCAGGAAAAGAGACTCCATGCTCGATCTGGGCGTTGAGTGCAGACGTCACCTCTTCGGGGCGGTGCCCAAGAATGAGCGTCGTCATGTTGTTTACGAAATCAGTGCGCTTGTTGCCATCAGCGTCGGTGAGGGTCGTGCCCTTGCCGTCGGTCAGATAGACAGGAAACGGATCCCAGTAGATCGAGTTTCGAGTGTCGCCGCCCGGCATGAACCGTGTTGCCTTCTCGTGCAGTGCAGCCGATATAGGGTTTGCTGCTGCGTAGGTGGCTAGCTCTTGTTCAAGGGAAGTGGTCATGAGTTCGCTCGTGCCAGTTGTGTTTCTGGTGGCTAATTTTCGTTCAGGCCGACAGCGCTTCGAGTAGTAGAGGCAGCACCGAGCCCGCGGTCGAGCGCAAAGATACCTCACAAAGTGGCGTTAGTTTCGTTTCAGTCGGGTTGATCTCGATAATCGTTGCTCCAGCCTTCTGGGCGATCCACAGCAGCCCGCTCGCTGGTCGAACGGTAGCCGAGGTGCCGATCGCCAGCACGCAGTCGGCCTTGTCGATCTCAGATCTCGAAGCGGCCATAACATCTTCGGATATCGGCTCACCGAACATCACGGTATCGAACTTTACGAGACCGTTGCAGTGGGTACATGGGTCGGGTGCATACATCGGGACGAAATCGCCTAGCGACACACGATCGCCGCACTCGATGCACCTGAGCTTGGTTCTATTGCCGTGAATCTCGATTAAGTTCTGGAGCCCGGCTTTTTCGTCGAGAGCGTCGATGTTCTGTGTTATCACGGACTGCAAAGCGCCACGCTGTTCGAGACCCACAAGTGCGTAGTGACCTGCGTGCGGTTTGGCATTCAGAAGCGCATCACGAAGTTCGATTATGTGCGCATCGATCTTGTCGTTGGTTCGCCGATTCCACCAGTCATCAGGATTCTTTTTGAACTGAGAATATCCGTCCATCGAAGGATTTCCGTACTTTGTCCAGAGACCGTCAGCACCCCGAAACGGTGGGATACCGCTTTCGACCGACATACCAGCACCGGTCATGCCCACGACATAAGAAGAACCGCTGACAATCGACGCGATTTCGGCGATACCGGGGAGGAGTTCACCGCCGATATATCCGTTGTGTTGCGCGGTGTGATTAGTCATTTGAAGCAGCACTGGCTATAGATTCTTGTGTCACTCGACCATTCATCACGGAGTAGATGTCGGCAGTTGCCAGAAACCCTTCGGGCACGATATCCGGCTCGGTCGACGTAAGTAAAACTTGCTCGTGCTTGATTGCTGCTTCGAGAACCAATACCCGGCGTTTTGGATCGAGCTCCGAAAGGATATCGTCGAGTGCCAGAACCGGGGTTCGACCTGTCGATTTGGTGACAAACACCGCCTCGGCAAGTTTGAGCGACAGCGCAATTGTTCGCGCCTGTCCCCTCGAAGCAAAGCTTCCAGCCGGGTTGCCGTTCAACTGAATTTCAAGGTCGTCACGGTGCGGACCCATCACTGTTACGCCCTGGGCAATTTCGCGGCGACGCAATCCAGGAAGCGCGTCATTCATCTGCTTTTCGATCATCTCGGCGGTCATCGAGCCGACATCTGGTCGATCGTCTGACGACGCTGTGATGCGTGGTCGATAATTCAGCTCCAGCTTGTCGCCGTCGGTGAGCTCCAGATGTGCAGGAACAGCGTGATCGTTCAGGCCGTCTACAGATCGACGTCGAGCGTCGGTTACGCGTGACCCTTCATAAGCGAGCCGTTCGTCCCAGAAGACAAGTTCGTTCTCATCGGAAAGACCATCACGAACACGGCGCAGCAGCTGGTTTCGCTGCGTTACGACCTGACCGTATCGCTGAAGCGACTTGAGATAGGCCGAATCCGACTGAGAGATCAGGATGTCGAGATAACGTCGCCTGCGTCCCGGCGATCCGTAGATGATTTCGAGATCTTCCGCCTCGAAAAAAACGATGTTCAAGTTGCCAACAAAATCGATCGCCGATCGCTTGATTCCGTTTACGCGTAGGCCTTTCCGAAATCCGGGAGCATCCCCACCTGTACCAGACGCGGTTACATCGACATCGATCTGAGCCTGAGTCGTCGTGTCGCCTGAGCGTCCAACCCCGAGCACTTGCATGTGACCACCGGTTTCAGCGAGCGACCAGTTGACCAGTTCCCGCTCATGCGACGAGCGAGGCGACTTTGCTATCGCCAGCATGTAAGCCGCTTCGAGCAGGTTACTTTTGCCATGCCCGTTTTGACCCTGGAACAGCATTAGCCCGGGGCGCAGCTCTAGCTCGGTGTTTGTGTGGTTCCTAAAACCGGTTAGAGAAAGCCTCGATAAGTAGATCGGAGTGCCCTTCGTTGTGACAGTGCGCTGTGCTCACGCATTGGCTGGTTGAGTATTCAGGATCGGTGACGGCAAATTTTAGCATCGGGCGAACGCCGAAACCCGATCATGTCGCGTCTAACGTATTACTTCGCACATTGAAGATACATAGTGAATACGGATCAATGAGTTGTGGGGTGCGGATGCACAAGGTTGCAGGGATCGGGATAATCGTCCTTCTGGTTGGGTACGTGATGTGGATAGCCCTGTCAGGAACGTCTGCCAGGCAAGGGGAGACCGTGGTGATCAACTCTGGTGATGCGCGAAATCCTACCGAAATACAGACGCTCGGCATTGTGAGATTGCTCGGATTCGGCACTATTCGGTGGATTGAAAATCCACGTTTTGTAGATGCGCCCGCCGCAAATGAAACCTACGACCCCGATGAGCCGGTACTCGGTATTGAAATAAACGTTGACGCCCGCGCGTACTCGGTTCCGCTGCTGAGTCGACACGAAATAGTGAACGATATGGTTGGTGGCAAACCAATTGCCGTCACCTGGTGACCGCTTGGCTTTACTGGAATCGGGTATTCCAGAGAGATAAACGGCACGGTTCACGAGTTTGG
>JAPYUK010000029.1:0-1976 GCA_029936155.1 Dehalococcoidia bacterium
GTCATAGACAGAAATGGCGTACCTATGCAATGTTCAGCGATGTTGTGAATTCGAAAATTGATTTCCAGATGTGAATGCGCACTTTGGAGGTCAAAATGATGAAAGTACTTATCGCGAAACGGATTATTGTTGGATTGTTGTTCGGACTCACGCTACTGGCCGTTTCGGCTTGCGAGTCTGGGACCGTTACTGGCACCGATGTTGAAATCGGTGGTGCCCAACCAACCGAAAGTTTCACAACAGTCGTGGTGACCGTTGCTCCCACAGCAACCTCCACTCCTTAAAGCCGCTACTGCACTCCCGACGCTGTCTACAGATCACAATTGAAACAAAGCACCCTCAAAAGGCCGTTCGAACTGGCTGCCCCAGGAATAATCAGCAACAATGTGATCCAAATGATTATTGATTCACACTGCCACTCATGGGCTCAGTGGCCCTATCTCCCACCTGTTCCCGATACCGAAAGCCATGGGGCGGTGGAGCAGTTGATTCACCAGATGGACACCAATGGAGTCGATAGGGCAACAATCGTTTGTGCTCAGATATTTCAGAATTTTGACAACAACGACTACGTGGCCGCTGCCGTGAAAAGGTATCCCGACAGGCTAGAGCAGTTTGCTGACGTCGATTCTATGTGGTCGGAGACCTATCACATGCCGGGTGCGGCGAAACGATTGGAAGAAGCCACTGAACGGTGGCCGATGAAGGCTTTTACGCACTATGTGGCAGGTGAGGACGACGGGAGCTGGTTCAATTCTCCCGATGGAATTGACTTCTTCAACACCGCAGAACAACTCGGTCTAATCGCCAGTATCGCTTTGGGGCCACAGCATCAGGGCAAACTACGCAAGGTGGCAGAACGCCATCCGGATTTGAACATCTTGTGCCACCACATGTCGGGACTACGTGCCCACGGCGATGATGCTCGCAAGAGCGTCGATAACGTGATTGAGTCGAGCAAGTTGCCGAACATCTTCTTAAAACTCTCAGGATTTCACTATCTGACAGATACCACGTGGAACTTTCCTTATTCCGATACGCGTTGGGTTTATGAAGAGTGCTATAAGGCCTTTGGTACGAATATGGTGTGGGGCTCCGATTTTCCTGTCGTAAAAAAGTCGATGACTCACCTGCAATCGCTTGAGATGTTCCGTACTCACTGCGATTTTGTTAGCGATGACGACAAAACTGCCATATTGGGCGAAACGCTTGCGAACCTTCTCAACTGTGCTCGCACTGTAAACAAGTAGACCGATTGGGTGAACTTGCAGGGCACTTATAGGCAAAAAGCGCGTTTCACTCTACACGGATCACGCAATTTAACCCTTTAATACTACGTGTCTTGCGGGTTCACCTATACCGGTATCAGTGCATCTCCAGTGAAGTAGTGAGAAGTAGCAAGGTTTACCGTTTCCACACCAAATAAAACTTGGAACCAATCGTTTGCTGCTCGGTGAGGCGATTTGTGTGATCGTAGTGCCCGGAGAACCTAGTTCAGTTTCCCGGCCACTGAAACCCGCCGCAATTGCAGCTGGAGCCACATTGAGTGGCGTAAGGATTGAGCACACGCGTATACGACGGCTATCGACTGGTGAACATTCTCGAGTTTTCTGGAGACCAATTTTCGTCTGTACAGTCGGAATCTCTTTTCGAGCAGTTCGGTGATATGCCGAACAACCCGGTATTACCGACTCTAACGGCAGGCAGCACCAAATTCGCTTCTATTGATGATTCCCGAATACGAGTACGACTGGGCACCTCGTAAGCTGCCGAAGATTCTGGCGATTCCAGTTCACCGGCAATTGCAGCCTAGCGGCTAGCTTCTAGCGTCGGTTGTTACGGCTACGGTAACGACCGCCAACCGCGAGTCCCACTACGACAAGCAACCACGCTCCTGTTGTACCGTCGACCGATCCGGCAACGGGTGCTGAGCAAGTTCCGCCCGAAGACTCCTGTTCAGGATCCTTTGTCGTCTC
>JAPYUK010000029.1:2076-21422 GCA_029936155.1 Dehalococcoidia bacterium
TCGACCGAAGGAGTTGGCGACAAAGCCCGCGTTGATTCGACGTAGGCATCTGCTCCGATCGAGTCACGCCACAGGTTTTCGAACTCGAACAAATTGAATCCGTAGACGACCTCTAATGAGGCGTCGATCCCGATGCCGGTTCCGAGTGTCGCCAGCAGCTGAGCCATTTTTTCTTCGCCGTAGTCATCGATAATGAACTTGATTGCGCTTCTGCCCTGGCCGTACGCAACGAGGGTCAAATTAGGATCGCCCGGGAACGAAATGAGGCTTTTGAACGGTATGAGCCGATCGGTTCCCACCGCCCACTCAAGGAATCGCTCGTACGACACGGTTTTGTCCAGATTCCCGTACTCCGCCAATCCTTCATTCAGCCACAGCGGAATTGCACCGCTGGAGCGCGCTGCCCGGGCCGTGAGGATATGTGTCATTTCGTGAGTAGCGGTTCCGATATCGGATCGACCGGCAAGAACTAGCACGACGCTTTCGGAATCGAAGGCCTGTCCTTCGGTGATCAGTTCCCGACTTGTGGCCAAGCTACGTGATACAACCGCTCCTATCATTTCGGCGTTGTTGTTGTAGAGCGTCATGATGATCGGAGTTTCGGTGTCGGCTCCGGTCACTCGACCCATCAGTTCGAGAGACTCGACGGCGGCTTCGGCCAAGCGTTCGGCACGCGTTCGGACTGGGCCGTGATACAGAATGGTTACGGCGCCGAGAGTTACTTCGTCCCACTCGAACCGGGCATCGTCGAATCGCCAGAGTTCGGGTTCGGTGAGATAGGAATCACCGTTTTCATCGGTGATCTCGAACCAGTACCTGATCATCGTTCCGGGCGGGATGTACCGGCCACGACTGTTGGTCCTGTGGAACAACTCACCGTTGATGAGCGGACGTGTGGTCTGGTCAAGTTCAAGATAGGCGTACTGGGTCGAGCCGCGGTCGCCGATCTCGAACGTCACACGAACGTCGTCGAGGCGAAGATCGGATTCAACAACAAGCTTGAACGTCAGACCTTCGGGAAATTGCGACTCAGCGCTCCAACTAATCACGTTCACAGCCTCTGCGCTCTGGGCAGACGCGTTCGTTGTCATGCCACTGAGGGACACCAATCCGGCGACCACTAGCAGGGCGAGAAACCTCGCTCGGATCAGGGAGAGATGTGTTGATGGCACGAACAAGCTCAGGTTATTTCCAGATTGTCGATTTCGATTGATCGGTAAATGAAACTGTAGAAAATCATTGTGCATGAACCGTTTTACGCCATAACACCGGAGTAGGGATGTACAGGCGGTCTATTCGGGATCGATTGCTCGCCAGGCATCGACGAATCGCCAGGCGGCGCTGAGAGGCGTACCGATCCCGAGTATCCACAAAACTGCCATCGGGTAGCCGAAGGCGAGACCTACCACGGTGATGGCAATTCGCTCAGGGCGAGTTAGGAGTCCAGCCGTACCTTTCACACCGAGCCCTTCGGCACGTGCACGCACATAGCTGACCATCAGAGATCCGCCCACAGCAACGAACGCAAGTAGCACGGCTGTCTGGTCGGCATCAGTTCCTGACGTGAAATACATGCCAAGGCCAACCAAAAGCGCTATTTCAGATACCCGATCGAACACTGAGTCGGTTATCGCACCACGTTTGCTCACTCTATTAGTGGCACGCGCTATGCCACCGTCAAGAAGATCAAATACCGCTCCTATGAGGACAAGAATTCCGCCTAAAAGGAAGTCTCCCTGGCTAACAAAGTACGCTGCCACAAGAGCGATGAGCAGTCCGATCGCAGTTGCAGCGTTTGGTGAGACTTTGAGAGCAACCAGTACCGAAACAGCGGGGTGTTCAAAATATTTGGTGACCGACCCGCGCAGGCCGTATCGAATCGATTGGAGATCGGCCAAGTGCTACCAGCCCTGGTATTTCGCCGGTGGCACGAGTTTCTTTTCTCGCACTTCATCGTAGTAGCTCAGAACTGAGTCGGCGACGCGACCCCATCGGTACTGACTGACGGTTGACCTGCCATCCATCGCGAGCTGTGCCCTCAAGCCAGGGTTCTCGATCAGTCGCTTGATCGCATCGGCCATGGCAGCTTCGTCTTTTGGCGGAACCATCAAGCCCTCTTTCCCATCGGTCATTACTGAAGCAAATCCCGGAATGTTCGAAGCGACGATCGGGGTTGAAGCTGACATTGCTTCGATGATGATGAACCCAAAACTTTCTTTACCGGTGTTCGGGGCGAGAAATATGTCGGCGTTCTGGTAGTAGCCAGGCAGCTCGGTCTCGGATACCGGGCCTGTAAACACAACATCGTCGAGCGAGCGTTCACCCATAACTCGATACGACTCACGATCCGGCACGCCTGATCCTACGACTATCAACCGCAGCTTCGGGTACTGCCATTTGAGCAGCGAGTAGGCTCCCAGTGCGTATCGCAGGCCTTTTCGAGGTTCGTTCACTCGACCGACAAATACGAGGTTCATAGCGTCGTCTTTGAGGAGCGACGGCTTGGGTGCGGGCGTCGCGAATTTTTCGACATCGAGTCCATTTGGGATTACGCGGTAGTCGCCGGTGAAATACCTGTTCGCAAACTGCTTGGCAGGCTCTGAAACGGCAATCCGTCCATTGAGTCTGATGGCTCCTCGATTGAGAATTTTTTTCCAGATCGTGTAGCCTCGGCCACGCCCTTCGTTGAAGGCATGGAACGTGCCGATGGTTGTTGAGGGAGAGAATCGTGATGCTGTTAGGGCAAACATCGGCATCAGTGGTTCGTGGATATGCACGATGTCGAATTTTTCGTTCTCGAGCATCGACTTCAGACGCCAGTCCTGCCAGACAGAAAATGAGATTCGGGCGATAGATCCAGCAGTCGGTACCGGTACCGAGCTGCCGAACGTTCGGAAGTCGATGTCGCCTACGTCTACAGCCGATTCGTTACGGGTACACGGTGCGAGGATTGAGACTTCGTGTCCGCGTGACTGAAGCTCGTTGCTCAGTGTGGCGATGTGGCGCTGGACTCCGCCGGTGTGGGCGAAGTCATACGGCGATACTTGAGCAATTCGCAATAAAGTACCCCCGCTTGATTCAGGTTTTCTACACCTGAACGAAAAACATGGCGCCACCATTGGACCAAGATGAAGCAATCATATTGGATAACCAACGACGGGCACCATGTTTTGGCTGGCGTTTATGTAGTGTTATTATTCTGGAGCTCTAGGGCTGAAAACTATTCAGCGTCGGAGTCGGACTGTGCTGGAGCCGCGATAGCTTCGCCGTTGTGACCGTCGGCAAAATCTTCGACAGCGACTCGTGCGTCGTCGTCACGCATCTGGATCGGGGGCGACTTCATGAAGTACGCAGATGCCGGCTCGATAGAACCGCTGACGCCCTTGTCCATTGCGATCTTGGCACTACGAATGGCGTCGATGGCGACTCCGGCGGAGTTCGGGCTGTCTTCAACTTCGAGCTTCAGCTCAACGTTGAGAGGCTGGTCACCCCACGAGGTGCCTTCGAGGCGAATGTATGCCCACTTGCGGTCTTCGAGCCACGGGACGTGGTCAGATGGGCCGATGTGGACGTCGTCGGTCGGAAGCTCTTTTTCGAGCTGCGACTGAACGGCATTAGTCTTCGATATTTTTTTTGACTTCAGGCGGGATCGTTCCAGCATGTTGTAAAAGTCGGTGTTCCCACCGAAGTTGAGCTGGTAGGTCTTATCGAGCCGTACTCCGCGGTCTTCGAAGAGACGGGCGAGCACTCGGTGAACGATGGTTGCCCCGACCTGAGACTTGATGTCATCGCCGACGATCGGGACGCCGCGGTCAATGAATCGCTTCTGCCAGTAGGCTTCTCGAGCGATGAACACCGGAATGCAGTTTACGAACGCAACACCGGCTGCCAGTGCCTGTTCGACGTACCACTTGGTTGCCTGCTCAGAGCCAACGGGGAGGTAGTTGATCATCACGTCGACTTCGCGATCTCGGAGAATGCCGACAACGTCTGCGGTCTCGCCACCTGGGGTGGACGGGTCGTGATTCACTTCAACAAGGTCTTCGAGATATTCACCGATTCCGTCATGGGTCATTCCTCGGTCGACCTTGACGCCCATGTTTGGAACGTCGTAGAACTGGATGGCGTTGTTGTTCTTCGAAACTAGAGCTTCTGAAAGGTCTTTGCCGACCTTCTCTGTGTCGACATCAAATGCTGCGACGATGTTGACGTCGCTCAGGGCGTAGCCGCCGAGCACGTTGTGCATGAGGCCTGGAATCCTCTGCGAGCCTTCGTCGATTTCGCTGTATTTGTGTAGTCCCTGAACCAGCGATGATGCGCAGTTACCCGCGCCGATGATCGCAACGTTGATCTTGCCCAAGTTCGAACCTCCGAAGTAGAAATGTGGGGTGAACAGCGAATCGTCCGTGATACCGAATGGCTTACAGCGCTCGCGTATTCGTTAACGTGGGTAAGACTAGAACGATGAAAGCGGTCGATAGGGTTGTATTTTCTCCGAATCGACGATTAAAGTTCCGTAATGTTCCGGAACTACTCGGATTTCAAGGGGCATTGCTGTGCATCACACGCTCACCTGCATCGCTGCCGCGATATCGGCGAGGGAGTGGGTCTGGATGTGGGGGTTGGTTCCTGACCAAATGTAGTCGAAATGCTTGCGTAAAATCTGGGCATAGGAGCTCATAGACGAGACCTGGAGCATGGGAACAAGACCGTCGATGGAACTGCCATCTACCGAATCGTCGGGCTTGCCAAAATGGTAGGTTTCAACGAACGATGAATCGCCGGTCATCACAAGGTAAACGGATGGCCAATGGTCTACAAATCGGACGTCGATTCCGAAATGCGAACGCTCTTCCGCTTCCTTCTTCATAACGGCGATCACGTTGAGGCTGCGCCAACTGTCATTGTAAAGTGGGCCGCCTTTGAATCGAGCCTCGTCCTGAAACTGGAATCCGTCCTCTGCAACGGCCCTGGCTCTCGCGAAGTCGCTCACCGGATTAACGAGTATCGCTCGAACCTGAACTGACCTATCTTCGGCGGCCATCTGCCGGAGGATTGCGGTGTGCCCACGATCTCCGAAGAACTCCCTCAAGCCGATTCCTTGAAGCAACACTTCGCCCTGCGCGTTTTCCAATGCCGCAGCCACAGTTTGTGAGGTTTGAGGATCCAAACCACGGGGTCCGAGTATGGCGTGAACTCCGTGGCTCACTGCTCCCGAGAGAATGCCCGTAAAGCGGTTCAACGCATCGATCTCTGATGAGTACATCCCAACGGATGCGGGTTGTTCTACCGCTGTTATCTGAGTCGCCGTTCCGGTTGTTGCCAGGGCGGCTCCTGCACCTGTCGGTTGAGCGGATTTTGGTGACAGAACAGCCTGCACTGATTCCTCGGTAATGATCCAGGTTTTACCAATTCGCCGAGCCGGAATAAGACCCGCCCTGAGCCACTTGTAGACCGTTTTCTCGCTTACATTAAGCCGAGCGGCAACATCACGAACACGCAGACTCATTGTCATTCCACCATGTACCAGTTAAGTCGATAGTATTCCTAATAATTCCATAAAAGTATGGTTATTGGCAAGTTTTTCCATGTTCACGATAAACAGACTGTTTGCTGGCGAACACAAAAATAGCCGCTCACACTTCGGCGTGAGCGGCTATTTTTTCTAACAATTCGTCTACCTGAAGCAACTAGTAACCGGCAGCAGCACCGTCTTTGCGTGGCTCCGATCCGGCGGTTAACACGCCGGTCTCGGCATCACGGGAAATTACCTGACCGCCACCGAATCCGGCTCGATCGTAGCCCGAGACAACCTGAATCGTGTGACCCCGCTTCTCGAGGTCCTTGATCACGTCTGGCGAAAGGTCCTCTTCTACCAGAACATCTTGATTGCCTTCTACTTCGATCTTGAATCGAGGAGCGTCCAGCGCTTCCTGCGAATCCATTTCGTAGTCGATCATGTTCGACGCCACCTGGAGGTGACCCTGTGGTTGCATGAATCCACCCATCACACCGAAGCTCAGCCACATCTCGTCGTCCTTGGTCGCCATCGCCGGGATGATCGTCTGGAACGGACGCTTGTTGCCTTCGAGATAGTTCGGATGATTCGTGTCGAACGAGAACAGCGATCCACGGTTCTGGAGCGCCATCCCGAGTTCGGGAACGACAAGACCAGTGCCGAAGCCGTTGAACAGACTGTTGATGAGCGAACAGGCAGTGCCTTCACCATCGACTGCAGTTAGGTAGACAGTATCGGCGCTTGCCATCGGGTCACCATAAGAAACATTGGGGTCGGCCTCAACACCAGAAATACCGGCACGCCTGCGATTGGCGTAATCCTTGGTCAGTAGTGGACCGATCGGTACTTCGGCGACCCGGGGGTCGGCGACGTACTGGAACGCATCGGCGTAGCCATGGCGCATCGACTCGATCAGGTAGTGATATCGGTCGGCCGACTGTGCCCCCATCGATCCAATGTCGAACCCTTCAGCGAGGTTGAGGGCGATAAGTGCGGCAATACCCTGGCCGTTCGGAGGGCACTCCCAGATGTCGACGCCACGGTAGTTCACGCTAATCGCTTCGTCCCAGTCGGAGTGATGATTTGCGAGGTCTTCCTCGGTGAGCCATCCGCCTTCTTTCTGAATGAAATCGACAGTCTTCTTTGCAATTTCGCCTTTGTAGAAAGCGTCGCTTCCACCTTCGGCGATCATCTGCAATGTACGGCCGAGTTCAGGAAGCGTGATGACTTCGCCGTACTTCGGTGCGCCACTTACGCTTGAACCCGGAAGCAGTTGGCTACCAGAAGGTCGGTGGTTGAGCTTCTTGATCGTATCTTCGGAGCCCCAGTTGTGGGCGATAACCTCGGAGACGGCATAACCGTTCAGGGCGTAGTCGATCGCAGGTTGGAGCACTTCTCGAAGTGTCATTCGCCCATATCGATTAAGAGCGGTTTCCCAGCCGTGAACCGTGCCTGGCACGCTGACCGCGAAATGGCTGCCGGGTCCGTTGTTCGGAATAGACTCGTATCCAGCACTGCGCACATCTGCGACGTTTGCTGCAGCGGCCTGTCGCCCAGACCCGTTGAGTGCGATGACCTTTCGTTCGCCTTTGTCCCAGATGAGAGCGAACATGTCGCCACCGATACCGGTCGACATCGGCTCTACGACGTTGAGAACTGCCGCCGTTGCAACAGCAGCGTCAATCGCGTTTCCACCGTCTCTGAGCATCTGCAATCCGGCCTGTGCGGCAATTGGCTGGCTCGTAGCTACCGCGCCTTTGCGGGCGACAACTGCGGATCTTCGCGACTTAAAGTAACTCATCTAGGGCACTCCAAACCTGTGACGACCCACACTTCGAGGCCGGGCTGAGCCATAGTAGCACCATCAATATCTTGCAATCCGTTACCCGAATCATTTGTACTAGAGCAAATGTAGCGAAGCCAACGGCTACGACAGTCATTGAAACAAGGATAATTCCAAATGAACGGGAACCGCCCACAGGTGGGGATTGCTTGCAACAGGGAAGTACGCGAGCGCTACATAGCCGACGAGGATCTGGTGCAACTGGAGTCGTTCGCTGACTTCCACTGGGCGGAGTTCGATGAAGAGACCAGTTGGGACGAGGCGCCCGTTGCTTCAGGTGAAGTGAAGGTCAGATTCGCTGATTTTGTTTCCGGACTCGATGCGCTGGTCGTTTGCCATGGGTCGCCCCGAGTAGATTCCGATGTGATCGTAGCTTCACCACACTTGGGATTGATCGGCGAGTTGGAGGGCGACCGGTTTGCGCAGCGAATAGATGTTGTGGCGGCGCTGGCGAACGATGTTCGCGCTGTAGACACGACGCACGGATCGTCTTACCCGGTCTCAGAGTGGGCATTGGGAATGATGTTGATCGGCCTGCGAAACGCAGGTGCACACTTTCGTCATCTGATTGCTGATGAAGAGTGGGGTACGCCTGAGCAGCGGGATTCGACAGCCGAGTTCGCACAAAACGAAGAGCTAACCGGGAAGACAGTCGGAATGATTGGTGCTGGGTATATCGCTCGACGATTGATCGAGCTGCTGAGGCCGTTCGATGTGGAACTTCTGGCTCACGACCCTTATGTTGGCTCCGAACTGGCAAGCTCGGCGGGTTTCACGTTGACATCACTTGAGGCCGTGTTGTCGCGGCCTGACGTGGTCGTCTGCCTTGCGGCGCTGACTCCAGGAACACGTGGAATGTTGGGTCGGGAACAGATTTCTCTGATCAAACCAGGTGCTGTTTTTGTGAATGTTTCTCGTGGTGCAATTATCGATTCGGATGCTTTGATCGAGCGGCTTGAACTTGGCGACATTACAGCCTGCCTTGACGTGTTCGACCCGGAGCCGATACCTGTGGGGTCGAGAATACGAGAGTTGCCAAACGTGTTTCTCTCCCCACATATTGCAGGGACCACTGTGCGGTCTAGAACCCGGTTCTTCGAAGAGATGGTCGGCGAGCTAGAGCGGCATTTCTCAGGCCACGAGACGCTACACAATCTCACCACGGAGACGCTCGCGAACAGGCGTGGCGAGTAGCTGATTCCCAAAGCAGCCGACCGTGTAGAGCTACACGGTATTGGGTACACGGAAAGGGATACACGGCATACGGGCAATTATCGTTTACGTGTAGGCAACGGCGCCCATTGAGAACAATCTGAGATGGTTCACGTTACCGTGTAGCTACACGGTAGGGTCCAGAGTCAGGCCTAGGCTTGAACTTCCTTCACATCGCGATGCGCAAAAACGGCTTCTCGCAACCCAGAAAACGTGCCGTCGGCACATTAGCGGGCTCGAGGGTTGAGGACGTCGTTCATAGCATCGCCGACGATGTTCCAACAGAAGATCAACAGCCATACGACGATGATCGGAGTGAGCAGTTGTTCCGGGTGATCGCGCAGCACTGAAACACTGGCACCACCGCGCGCAGTTACTTCACCGATCATCACGCCAAGACTTGGTCGAGGCGGCTGCACACCAAGCCCGAAGAAGCTCAGAATTACCTCGGACAGAGCGATCGCACCGATCCCGAAGCTCACAGAAACTATCACCGGGCTGACCACGTTTGGAAGTATGTGCCTGAACAATATTCGGGGTGTTGAAGTACCCATCGCACGTGCGGCCTCAACGTACTCAGCTTCGCGGAGCGCCAGCACTTGACCGCGAACCAGTCTCATCATCCCAAACCAGCTGAGCGGCAACAGCGCGATCCCGATCACTACATAGTCGACAATGCCCGAACTTACGAGTCCTGTAATGCCCGTTGAATCTTCGATATCACGTGCAAGCTGCACGATTCTAGGTCTTAAAGTAGCCGCCAGTAAAATGATTAACAGGATGTCAGGAAATGCCGAAATTACCTCTCCTATACGCATGATAATCGCGTCTATCCAACCGCGGAAATAACCTGCTACAAGCCCCATCGTCACGCCGAGAAATAAGCTGCCGGTGATGAACGTGGTGATGGTGATGATTACGGTCGTTTGGATTCCCCAAACCACTCTTGTATAGATATCGCGTCCGAGGCGGTCGGTTCCGAGCCAGTTCCCTCCCCATTCAGGACCCTGCTGAGTTTTGGCGAGGTTCGTGTCTTGATAATCGTGGGTCTGAATAACCGGAGCGAAGATGCCCAGCAGATAGATGAACAACACAATCATCAGGCTGGCGAAGGCGAGTTTTCGCCGGCGGAATCGAGCCCAGACCTGACGCCAGTGGCCCAGGTTAGGCGGCAACTCGGCGACGCTCTGTTCCTGCGGTCCTTGTTGTGTAGATGAGGTGGCTTGAGTCATGAAACTACTGCAGCCTTATCCGTGGATCGACGATCGTGTAGGCGATATCGATTACAAGATTAGCTAGCACAAGCATCAGTGAACCCAACAATACGAAGGCTGTCAGTACGGGGAAGTCTCGTTGAAATATGGCGTCGAGAGAGAGTCGAGATACACCGGGGATGCCGTATATCAGCTCAACAATTAGCGAACCACCGAATACGCCAGCCAGGGTAAATCCGAGAAGCGTGAGAATCGGGAGTAGCGCGTTTCGGGCGACGTGACGGTAGTTGACCACAAAGCCGGACATGCCCTTGGCGTGGGCCGTGCGGATGTATTCCTGTCCAATTACTTCGAGCGTGCTGGCTCGCATGTGTCGAACAAAGATTGCGGCACCGGGGATTCCGATAGTCAGCGCTGGAAGAATGACCTGAGTCGAGAACATTCCGCTCCACCCAGCAGCTGGAACCCAGTGAAGTTTTACAGCGAAGAACAGAATCAAAAATGGCGCGGTAAAGAACACTGGCATCGCATAGAGAATTAACATCGAAATAACTATCGCCGGATCGGTCTTAGTTCCCTGCCGTTTGGCAGCGTAGAACCCAAGCGGGAGGCCGACAGTCAGGGCGATTAGCATTGCGGCGATGTTCAGTTGCAAAGAAACGAGAAGCCGCGGACCGATTAGTGCTGTGACCTTCTTGCCCTGAAAGACATAACTTTCGCCAAGATCACCTTGAAGCGCGTTGCCAATAAACCGGATGTACCGCATGTGGAGCGGGTCGTTCAGCCCCATCTGCTCGCGGAGTTTCTCGATATTTTCGGGGGTGGCCCGGTTTCCAAGTCGCAGTTCAGCGGGATCGCCTGGAGCTACGCTGCCCATGAAGAATACGAAGAATGCTGCGAGTAGCAGCAGCACTGGTGTCCAGAGCAGGCGTCTGAGGATGTATGCCAGCATCTAGGTTCGCAGCCCTCCGTATTAGGCCGAAAAAGTCTACCTCGGTAGAAATTGAGTTAAACAAATGCCCCGGCACCAGCCTTTAGAACCGGTCACGACATATTACCTATGCCGCTTTTTGCCGGGGCAATTAATGCGTTCACAAGCCGAGGTTTATTTGTCGATCCAAACGTCTTTGAACTTTGCGATAGTCAGTGATGAGAACTGGTAGTCCTTCACCCACGGCTTCACAAGTGCCTTCGAATCGACACCCCACCACAGTGGGAGCCATGCAGCATCTGAGATGACAATCTGCTCAGCATTGTTGTAGTACTCAACACGTTTTGTGGCATCCTGCTCTGTCTGAGCGTCTACCACGTACTGGTCAACTTGATCGTTGGCGTATCCACCGTAGTTGATAGCGCTGGTCGAACGGAACAACACATCGATAAATGTCTGTGGGTCAGGGTAGTCAGCCTGCCAGGAAAGACCACTCCATGCCTGTAGTCGTCCACGATGTAGGTCCTGAATGTACGTTGCCCATTCCACCTGCTGAATTTCAATTTCTATACCGAGGTTCTGGCGCCACATGTCGGCAATCACCTCAGTCGTCAAACCGGGTGAACCACCTGTGCCGGGAACCGTGAGAATGATCCGAGGTCGAGTGGCAGGGTCGGCGTAAGCAGACTGCGCAAGTAAGTCTTTTGCCAACTGAGCGTCGAATTCGAGGCCTTTGATCTCGGCTGAGAATCCGGGGAACCCGGGAGGAATAATGCCGTAGGCGGGCTTCACAAGATTTGAGAAGACCTGGTCGGCGATAAGTTGCTTGTCGACAGCATGGTTGAGTGCCTGTCGGAAGTTAGCATCGTCGAACGGTGCTTCATTCATGTTGAAGCCGACATATGAAACGGCAAAGTTCGGCGGGACTTCGACGAGGTCTTTGTTGATCTCTTCTGTCGGATCTTGAACGCGTTCGAGGTCGGCGAGACCAACGCTGGTGATGTCGATTTCGTCGTTCTCGTACATTGCCATTGAGACACCACCGGCGAGGTTGAATACGACCTCATCAAGATAGGCGGTTCGATCCCAGAAGTTATCGTTTCGGGCAAGACGAATTCGCTGACCGATCCTGTATTCCTTGAGGATGAATGGTCCCGTACTGACAGGTTCATCGGACCAGTTGCGTCCAAGTGATTCGACGTTGTTCTTGTTCAGAACGAATGCCGTTGGGTAGGTCAACTTGGCGATGAAATATGCCTTAGGAGCGTCGATGGTCAGACGCAGAGTTCGCTCGTCGACTACTTCGATTCCGGAGGCCGAAGATGCGTTGCCATCCACGATGTCCTGGATACCGACGATATCGCCAAGGAACTCTTCAGCGACGGTTGATGCTGTGTCGGGGTGAGCGGCTCGCTCGAACGACCACTTGAAGTCTTGGGCCGTAACGGGATCACCGTTTGAGAATTTCAAGTCGTTACGTAGCTTGAACTCGTAGACTGTGCCGCCTTCGAGTACCGACCACGACTCGGCAAGGTCTGGCTCGAACGGGTTCGACGTGTCGGCTCCAAGTCGAACGAGTCCGGAGAATATCTCGATGACGATTCCGTAGGAAGTGCCGTCGGTTACGAGGTGAGGATCCATTGTCGGCGGATCACTCCACAGCGTATTGAACACTCCGCCAGTAGCTGGGCCGGATTCGCTTGCGACTGGAGGAGCGTCTTCCTTGTCCTGCAGTCCAGGTGCAATCGCAGCCTGAGTAACTCGTGCGACGGGCGGCGTCGAAGTCGGCAGCGCCGGTGCTTCCGTCGCTGAGCCGTCGCCGCTACAGGCTACGGCGGCCACAAGTACAAGGCTGAGAGCCATGCCAATAACAATTCTTCGCATCGATATAGGTCCTAGATTCAACTTATTTTCTCTGTCTGGTCTATTTGCGTTAAGCGGTTAGCAATTCTTACGGATTCGAAGCATCTACGGATTGTTAGTTTGTTTATTGAGATGCGTTAAATAGTCGATAGGTTTTATTTTGGAGCCGACTCGGCAGATGCTGACGCAGATTCCACTTGAGAGCTCAAATATGATTTCAATAACTCGTCAAGATCGCCATCGAGGACCGCCTGAGCGTCACCTGTCTGGTAATCAGTTCGATGGTCCTTGACCATCTGATATGGGTGCTGAACGTAGCTACGAACCTGTCGTCCGAACTCAGCTGAGACGTGCTCACCTTTTAGTTTGGCCCGCTCTTCCGCCTTTGCTTGCAAGTCCAAGTCTACGAGACGGGAGAGCAAGATTTTCATTGCAACTTCGCGGTTCTGTGCCTGTGATCGTTCGTTTTGAACCGCAACAACCAGATTGGTTGGTTGATGGGTGAGTCGAATTGCAGTTGAGTTTTTCTGTACGTTCTGGCCGCCGTTTCCGCTCGCACGGAATACGTCGATTCGTAGATCGTCAGGGGAGATTTTCACTTCTTCCGCTTCGTCGGCCTCGGGGAGAACTTCGACAAGTGCAAAGCTTGTGTGGCGGCGGTGATCGGCATCGAACGGCGATAGCCTGACGAGTCGGTGGACGCCACGTTCCGACCTGAGATATCCATAGGCATATTTGCCATCGATCTTGATGGCAGCGCTTTTGATTCCTGCCTCATCGCCGGGTGTGAGATCTAGTACTTCGGCGGAGAATCCACGGCGCTCAGCCCAACGGGTGTACATACGCAAAAGGATCTCGGCCCAGTCCTGTGCATCGACGCCGCCTGCGCCCTGTTTCACATAGAGAATCGCCGGTCGAGCGTCGTATTCACCGCTGAGATGCAGTTCAAATTCCAGCGATGCCAATGTTTTCGACTGTCTGGCAAGATCGGTCGCCAATTGGCTGCCGAGTGCGTCGTCGCCTTCTTCAATGGCGAGTGCGAGAAGCTCGGCGGTGCTGGCAACGTCGCCGGAAAGACTGGTCCACGTCTCAAGCTCGCTCCGAACGGCAGCGAGATTGCGCATCTTGAATTGGGCGTGCTCTGAGTTGTCCCAGAAACCCGGTTCGGTAGCTTCTTTTTCTAACGAGTCGACTTTGCGCTGGAGTTCGGTGAGGTCAAAGTCTCCTCACGATCTGCTCAACGCGCGAACTCAGCTCTTCGGCTTTGCCGAGAAGAGTTCGCATGTTCGAGATTGTCGGTTCGTTGTTTGCCATGATTGCTCGTGTGCAGAGCGTTCGTTGCCAATCCGTAAATTAGCGATGATTCACTTGCAATCGTAGAATTATAGCAACCTTGCCGTTTGCCATACCCCCGAATTCCACAGTCAGAATGGCCCAAAAATAAGACCACTAGGGGCAGTCAAATGTTATCTTTGGCTCATCGGGGCGTGGCGCAGTCCGGTAGCGCACTGCACTGGGGGTGCAGAGGTCACAGGTTCAAATCCTGTCGCCCCGACCACATATTGAGATAAGAAAAGACTCATCGTTATTGTGGTGAGTCTTTTTTTGTTGGGTCGCGGAATCAGCCGATCAGACGGATTTTGGTTGATGCACTGGTTTTTTGATCGTCAAGAATGTGAGTGCCGCGGCGACTAATAGTCCCGAGCCGACCCACATCACGATCTTGTAGGAGCCGGTTTCGTCAAACACCCAACCAGCTGCAACAGGCATGACGAACAACGCCGTGTTGTATATCGGTGCAAGTAGCCCGCGAATTGTAGCGTAGCGCTTGCGACCAAATAGATCGCCAACGAGGGCCCAGTTGAGCCCAGAGCCGATTTCAGTACCCGTGAATAACAGCATCGCCACGAATATTGGCCAGGTACCGTCGACAACGGTGAGCAACAACAAAGAGCAGGCAGCCGCTAGATAACAGCCAGCCAGTAGTGGTGGTCTGCCGACTCGGTCGCTGAACCAACCGAAGAACAGGATCAGCGGAACCGAGCAAAGAGCCAGCGCACCGATCAGGTTGGCTGCCGTCTGTTGGGATTCGCCTTTCCAAACGAGGATCGGCACGAAGTGAACGAAAATCGTGCCGTGAACCGACATTCTGAGCACGGTGCCCGCGGCGAGAGTCCAAAACGCTCGGGTACGTATAGCGTCCTTCGCTGTCCAGTCGTCGTTGCTTTCTTCTAGTTCACCGCTTTGCAAGCCAGATTCACTATGGGTGTGCTTTAAGGCGTCGCCGTCGGGACCAACTCCCATCGATTCTGGAGATCGCTTGTATACGAAAGCAAGTGGCGTGATGAAGATGAGCATGCCGATTCCGACCCACATAGCAGCGGTCTGCCAGCCCCATCGCAGTACGACTACCGAAAGCAACGGGACCATGAACGATCCACCGAGTCGAAATGCTGCGCTGTTGATCGACATGACCATGCCACGGCGGCGCGAGAACCAGGTGTTGAGAGCTGTCGTCGAGGCCTGCATGAAACTCGTCGACGAGCCGATGGAAATCACAAACAGATAGACGAACACGAACGCGAAAAACGTACTTGTTTGCGCCAGCAGGATGTACCCGACACCCGACATGATCGTGCCGAATATCATCAGCCGTTTCACACCGTATTTGTCGAACAGCCAACCCGTGAGGGGACCCATGAGCCCGCTCTCGGCTCTAGATAAAGCGAAAGGGATCGCGGTCTGCGCGGCAGAAAGGCCGAGGGTTTGCGAGATTGGGATAAAAAATACGGTGAAGCCCTGCCAGTGGACAGAACCGCCGAATCCGTTCATCAGCGCCGATGCGCCGACGATATTCCAGCCGTAGAAACGCTTCTTCTTTAGAGGCTTTGATCCAGCGACGAACGTGGTTGCTGCATTTGGTTCGACTGGCTCTCGGGAGTCTCCCGATGACGAACTTGATTCGCTCAAGATTCCCGGTTTCTGCTGATCTTGGCGAGTCGATCGTACATGACGATGTTGACCGTCATTCCGAGGTTTAGCGACATGGTGGTCGGAATCTTGACCACCTGCTGACATTTTTCGAGTATTTCGGGACTCACCGAGCCGTTCTCGGGTCCAAATATGTAGCAGGCTCGTTCGGGGTGGACGAACGTCGTCAGATCCATTGCATCGTCAGTCAATTCGACAGCAACCGGCATGCAGTCGCTCGGCATCACATCAAAGATGTCAGGAACTTCAAGGATCGGCACGTGCCGATATGCGCGCCCTGGATCCGTCGACAGCTTACGAACGTTGATTCCAGGGTCTTTGTCACCAAGAATCACCATGCGAGCAGAGAACCCAAGGGCCGCTCTCAGCGTGTGTCCGACGTTAACGCCATGATTGGGCCTGTCGAGTGCGATGACCGCGTAGCCACGTTGAGTCAGGGTCGACTTGCGCTTGATGTGGCGATCCATCTGTCGCTTGGATTTTGGTGTGTTCTCTCTGCTCAATTTAGTGCGGAAATACCCGTTGGTGGTCGCTGGTGCCAGTCAGTGAGTTGTTCGTAGGCGTGGCTGACCCGAAGAACGGTCGTCTCGTCGAAGGGATGGCCGGTGATCATCATTCCGATCGGCAGTCCGTTCTCGGTAAAGCCACAGGGTATCGAGTGTGAAGGTTGCCCCGTGGTATCGAACACGCCAGTGAACCACGCGAGCTCATTTCCGCCGGTTGGCTTACCGGGAGCGGGGCTACATTCGGCAATGGTTGGAGTGGCAATCGGCACCGATGGGGTGATCAGAACGTCGACTCCTTTCATCGACTCAGCCATCTGATGGTTGAACCATTGCCGAGCACGTTGCGCCCGGACGTAGTCGATCGCAGCAACGTTGTAACCGGACTGTATTCGTGCTCGGACAGCGGGTGTGTATTTATCGGCTCTATCGGCCAGCCAGTTTTCATGAACAGACACGGCCTCGGAACGCATAATGCCGAGATTGATCGCCCTGCCTTTACTGACCCACGGCATCGAAATCTCGACGACCTCGACTCCGTTGTTGGCAATGAGTTCGACAGCGTTATGGACAGCAATGGCGATTTCAGGATCGACAAAGTCATCGAAGAAATAGTGCGTTGGGACACCTATTTTCATGCCTTCAAGCCCTCGGTACAGGTTCGATGTGAAATCAGGAACTGGTTGATGCGAAGAGGCCGGGTCATTCGGATCGTGGCCCGCGAGGACGTTCATGAGCAGGCCGCAATCTTCTGACGTGCGCGTCATTGGCCCGACGTGATCCATACTCCATGACAGATCCAACACACCAGCTCTTGAGACGCGACCGTATGTCGGTTTTAGGCCGGCGATCCCGCAAAGAGACGCTGGCATTCTGATCGAACCACCTGTGTCGGATCCGAGCGCTGCAGGGATCATTCCGGCTGCCACGGCTGCGGCTGACCCAGAGCTTGATCCTGCTGTAATCCGCTCGGTGTCCCATGGATTTTTCACATCTCCGGTGTGGGCATTTAGACCAGTCGCTCCGAACGCAAACTCAACGAGATTCAACTTGCCGATCAAGATGGCACCTGCAGCTTTTAGCCTGGCAGCGACCGAAGAGTCCGCCTCAGCCATATTCCCGGCCAGCACGGCCGAGCCACCTGTGGTTTCTCGACCATCGACGTCTATCAAATCCTTGAGCCCCACAGGTATCCCGTGGAGCGGTCCCAGATAACCTCCAGACGCTATAGCCTGCCGAGCCGCCTGTGCTTCTTCGAGTGCTGACTCGCCCCACACGTCGAGAAACGAATTGAGCGTGGGATCAAGTTTTGAGATTCTATCGAGCGACGCCTGAATGACATCGACTGGTGATAGCGAACCACCCTGAATCAACGGCGCCATCTCGGCTATCGAGGCGTAATTTCCGTGTTCGAAGGAATTGGTCAAAGTTAGTTCGACTCACGCTTCGACGGTGTCGGTACGAATATCGCAGTGGGTTCGAATCCGGTGGTATTGATGCCGCGAATAGTGGCGTACGAGGCCTCGACATCGCCCATTAGCTCGGCAACGCGTTCTACGTCTTCGAGCGAAATCTCCAGACGATTTTCTCGTGCCTGTTCTCGAAATTGTGATGGATTGTTTTTGGTCGACATTTATCGATCTCTAAAAATCAGTTTTCCAGTTGCTCAGCAGTATAGACCTGCATCGTTTGTATCGTGCTAATCTGAACGGTCTATGCAGATCACAGACACACTTTCAGCACTCGTTGCGGAAGCATTGGAATCGGCTCAAACCTCAGGTAGCTTGCCCGCGGCCGGTGACGTTGAAATCAAAATCGAACGGCCCAAACTTGCCGAGCACGGTGATTTCAGCACAAGTTTGCCGTTGGCGCTGGCGCGTTCGATGCGTATGGCACCATTGCAGATCGCAAAGGAGATAGCTATCGCGGTGCCTGAACACGCGATGGTCGGCAAGGTGGAAGTGGCTGCTCCCGGGTTCGTTAATTTCAGGCTATCGACGACGTGGTTGCAGTCACAGATCGACGCTGTGAGAGAGGCTGGCGAGGATTTTGGGTCTGTAGAAATCGGTGCTGGAAGCAGCATTCAGGTCGAATTTGTAAGCGTGAACCCGACAGGTCCGCTTCACGTAGGTCATGCACGTGGTGCAGTCATCGGCAGTAGTCTCGCCAACGTGCTTGAGGCTGCCGGATACGAAGTCCAGCGTGAGTACTACGTGAACGACGCTGGAAACCAAATGAGGGTGTTTTACGACACGCTTTATTCCCGATACATGCAGGCTGCTGGTCACGATGTTCCGCTACCCGATCAGGCGTATCCGGGCGAATATTTGAAGGAACTCGCGTCTGATCTCTTAAAGGATTTGGGCGATGGATCGGTGTCCAAGGAAAAGTCCGAGGCTATCGCTGATCTCGCACCCGAGTCGCTAAACAGAACTCTGGAAGATATTCGGCGGGTGCTGGATCGACTGAATGTTTCTTACGATCAGTGGTTCCACGAAAGCGAACTGTTGTCGACCGGCCGATTCGACGACGTACTGAACTTTCTCGAAGATGCCGACCTCGTGGTCGAGCGTGATGGTGCCAAATGGTTCGCCGCAACCAAACTCGGCCTCGAAGAAGACATAGTGGTGATCCGAAGTGGCGACGGTGGACCGACCTATTTCGGAACAGATATCGCGTATCACCACGAAAAGTTCACTGAGCGAAAGTTCGATCGCGTTGTGAACGTTTGGGGTGCAGATCACCACGGACACGTCGCCAGAATGCATGCGTTACTACAGGCGTTCGAGCTCGATCCGGATCGGTTGACGATCATCCTGAACCAGATAGTTAACTTCAAGAATGAAGGCGAATCTGTCAAGTTCAGCAAGCGGAATGACGTGATGGTGACAGTCGACGAACTTCTCGACGAAGTTGGGACCGATGCCACGCGATTCACCTTTCTAAGTCGCTCACCGGAAGCTCACATGGAGTTCGATCTGGGTGTGGTCAAAACCCAGTCTTCCGAGAACCCGGTCTATTACGTGCAGTACGCCCACGCCCGCATGGCTTCAATACTTCGAACGGCGGGGGAACGCGGAATTTCGTTCGAAAGCGCTGATTTATCGCTACTGAAGCACTCGCGTGAGCTCGATCTGATTCGAAAGATTATCGAGCTTCCGGCAGTTGTAGAGCGATCGGCCGAACGGCTCGAGCCACACCACCTGACCCACTACGCCATGGACCTAGCAAAGACTCTTCAGGGGTTCTATGAAGACTGTCGTGTCATTTC
>JAPYUK010000030.1 GCA_029936155.1 Dehalococcoidia bacterium
AGAAGTCATAACCCACCCGTGCCTAGTCGTCGCTTTTCGGATTCGCTGGTCTAACTGATCCGGCACTGACGCCACCGTCCATCAAAAGTTCTGCGCCTGTCATATATGACGCGTCATCGGATGCCAGGAACAAGATGCCAGCGGCGATGTCTTCAGGCTCGCCCCAGCGACCCAGTGGCACGCGATCGGTGCGGAACTTGCTCTGCTCCGGATCGGTATAGAGGTAGTCGGTGAATGGCGTGTGCACCCAGCCCGGCATGATCGTGTTGACCCGAATGCCCAGACTCGATAACTGCAATGCAGACGACATCGTGAAATTCAGCATGCCTCCGCGTGAGAACGAATAAGCCGAACCGTACGATCCTGATCCCTGTTTGGCCGCCATCGAAGCAAGGTTAATGATCGCACCTCCGCCCGACTGTTCCATCGGATTCGCAACTGCCCGAGTCCCAAGAAAGATGCCTACTGTGCTGATCTCCATCGTCTTTTTCCAGACGGCAGTTTCGATGTCTAGGATAGATTTTGGGTCGAGAATTCCAGCGATATTCACGAGGATATCGATTCGACCAAAGTGTTCCATCGTCGCGTTGGCGACGACTGCCCACTGGTCTTCGTCCGTGACATCAAGGTGCATGTAAATGGCATCGTGCCCGGAGTCTCTAAGTTGTGCAGCAGAGCGTTCGCCGATCTCATCTTGAACGTCTGTGATCACTACTCCGCGTCCCCCTTCTTCGAGGAATCGCCAAACAGTCGCTCCACCAAATCCCATCAACTCGCCTTTTAGAGTGGCGGCTGAACCGGTGAGAAGTGCGACCTTGCCTTCAAACCTATTAGCAAAACGATTGGAGGACGCGTTGGACATGATTACTAATCCCTGTTGGATGACTCGCGGGAGGCCAGATCATCAACATCAGACCCTGACCAGCCAAGAGTTTAGTCGCCATCGCAACTTGATGGGGTGCCTTGGCGAAAAAAACTAGCCGTATTGGACGGCGACGACCATGTTCGGAATCAGGAAGCCGAAGATGCCAATGAACAGAGCCAGTTCACCCAGTAGGTGATTTTTTCTGTCACGAAAGAACACGAACGCGGGGATCGCCAGAACGAGTGTCACGAAAACTACAACGAGTAAATAGGCGGGGCTCGGAGCCAGTGATATCCTGGGATCGCTACCCGATAGTGTCGCCTGAGCAGCAAATGACATGAATATCGCCAGCAGATTCCAGATCAAGTAGGTCACGATCGTTGTGATCGTGACCAGTTTCGTCACACTCGACTCAACGGCCCGTTTCCTGAGAGCGTTTGGCGGGTTGAAGACCAACAACAATGCCAGATGTCCGACGAAGATCATCCCCATGAGTCCTCCGCCGATCATGCCAACAACCAGAGTGCGTAGTGGCTCTTCCATTTAGGACTCCGGGCTTTCGGTGATCGCTGGCGCTGGGTCGACTAAAAACACCTGCTTGCCGTGAACGGTAGTTAGAAGCAAATGCCACGCCGTGCCCAGCTCTTTGGAAGGCGGCACAGTGAACATAGACGGGCCAGCACCGCAGAGCAACACGTCCCGAGCACCGAGCGCTACAAGTCCGTCTCGCTCGCCGCCCCAGCCGGGGAACAGAGATTCGGCTAATTTGCCGAACTGATTGAAAAAGAATTCTGGTGGGCAATCGCCGCCAGAACGAACTCGGGCAGCTAGCTTATGTGTGAGATTGCCACGAGTGAACATCGACTCGTTGACGTGAGCGAAGACCGAAGCGGTTTTGGCAGTGGGATTTTCGAGATCGACTTCTGGCGTAAGTATCAGGAATTTCGGAATTTTGGCGGCCGCGATCATGGTCACGTCTTCACCCCTGCCCTGAACCAGGGCTGTGCCACCTCGAACCAGAAACGGTACGTCTGATCCGATGTCGGCTGCGAACTCGGTAAGTTCGTCGAGTGAGAGTCCGAGTTTCCAGAGTTTGTTCAGGCCTCTGAGCGTTGCTGCTGCGTCGGCTGAACCGCCTCCGAGTCCTGCTGAGACAGGAATGTTCTTCTCGATAGAGATTTCAGCGCCCATGGACGCGCCGGCATGTTCTCTTAGTACGGTCGCCGCTTTGGTAGCCAGATTGATTTCAGGTGTGATCTGAGCGTCGTCGCATGTGACGATTATTTCGCTGGAGTTGGAATCGGTTTTGGAAATTGTGACCGTATCGAAGAGGTCGATCGTCTGCATCACCGACGATAGATTGTGATAGCCATCCCGCCGTGTACCGAGAATCTCGAGGGTGAGATTGACTTTGGCGTACGCACGCTCTCTGATTCTCTGTGGGTTACCCATTCTGGCGACCCTTCCGTTTACGCCGGACCGAGCCGGGTACCTGAGCGGGTCGACCTGCGTCCACCCAACCATCGTAGAGAACCTGCCAGTCATCCAACGACAACGTTGCCGGACGACGAGAAGTCTCGAAACCCGTCTGCTCAACGAGAGAACGTGCGTCTTCTAGCGGAATGAAAAGTCCGTCAGACAGCGAGTTATGCAGTTGTTTTCGCGGGCTTTTGAACCCGCTGCGGGCCAGTTTGAAGAAGTCATCAGCCGATTCGAATTTCAATCTCAGTTCGTCCGAAGGAACCAGTTTTATCACCGACGAGTGAACTTTCGGCGGCGGGTTAAAACACTCCGGAGGGACGTCGATTACATGTTCGGCGGTCGAGTAGATCTGCACCGCTAGCGATAGCAGGCTCATATCACCCGGCTCAGCCGCCATGTCGTTCGCCACCTCTCGTTGGATCATGATCACCATCGAGATCGGCTTGCGGGTCGACTCAAGAAAGTTACGGGTGATCGGATTCGCAGCGTAGTACGGCAGGTTGGCAACAACCTTGTAGTCGCCCTCGATCAGCCAAGGGTCGAGATCGGATCCGAACTCACGTGCATCGACGTTGAGAACTCGAACATCGGGATTCGATTCGTACTTGGCCGCAAGTTGGTCAGCTAGATAAGAATCGAATTCGAGAAGCAGAACCCGACCGGCTCGCTCTACGAGATCGGTAGTCAGTGCACCACGTCCGGGTCCGACTTCAACTACAGTGTCGGCGGAGCTCAGATCGGCGGCATCGATGATGGCGCTTACAACTGTGGCGTCTTCGAGAAAATGCTGACCCAGCCGTTGTGGGGTCATTGGCGAATCCAACCAGTGCTTGGTGCCCGATATCGATCCAGTAGTTCAGCAAGCATGCCAGCTTTCCGATAGCGATCTAGCTGCGGTGTAGAAAAATATGATCGTGCAACCCCGTGTCGCCAGCTGCTTAAGGCATAGATGTCAGTACCGACTCTAGCCCGGCGTTCCCACGGCACCCGAGGTGTTTCGCTTACCGCTGCTACCTTCCGGTCCTGACGGAGTTCACGAGGCCTCGCCGCGCAGGACCAGGCTATCAACATCTAAATACTGACTCTAGCGGCCACATGCGAACAGTCTCGACGGGGCATTCAGTCTCGCTATAGCGGATTGCGAGTACAGGGCACCGCTACCGCCCCACCTAGCACGATCAGGTTAATCGTACTACTGAGTTGCCGAATAGTCGCTGAATTACCATTAGACTTCGACACGAAAGCGGTATTAATTCCCGTTAGAATCCCGGCATGACAACTCCAAATACCAATCGGCCCTCCATAACAAAAGCAGTAATACCCGTAGGCGGGCTCGGAACGAGATTCCTTCCTGCAACTCGTGCGGTGCCGAAACCGTTGCTGCCGGTTTTGAACGTTCCTGTGATCGAATATGCGGTTCGTGAGGCTTCTGAGGCTGGTGTGACTGACATAGCGATTGTAATGTCGCCTGGCATGGAATCGGTTGCAGATTATTTTGGCAATCAAGAAGTGCTTGAACAGGAACTTAGCTCAAGAGGTCGAGTCGAACTTTTAGATGCGCAACTTGAAATCGCATCACTGGCCAACGTGACGACCGTTTACCAACACGATCCTCGGGGTCCCGGGCACGCTATTCTTCAGGCTCGGGAGTTCTGCGGTGGTGAGCCGTTTGTGACGATCTTTCCTGATGACGTGATTATTCATACCACCTCGGCTACCGAACAACTGATGCAGGTCTATCGCGAGCACGCCGGATCCGTGATAGCGGTCACTGAGGCTTCTGACGATCTCATTCACACGAAGGGAGTCATCGGCGGTACGGCCGTGAGAAATGACGTGTACGCAGTCGATTCGATGGTTGAGAAACCCGCTCTGGCAGACGCTCCGAGCAATCTGGCGATTGTTGCTCGGTACATTCTTGATAACGCGGTATTCGACTACCTGGCGGAGGAACGTTCTGGTGCTGGTGGTGAAATACAGATCACCGACGCAATTGCTTCTTTGCTTGGCAACAGTCCCGTTCACGCACGAAAAATAACCGGGTTTCACGCCGACACAGGGAATCCAGGCGGCATGCTGGAAGCTGCTATCCACGTTGCGAAACAGGATCCGGAGTTGGCTGAGATAGTGCGGCGCGCTTCGGTTGAGTAGTTCCTCAAGTCGCCTAGACTCGACGCAGGCGCGGCGAAGCGACGAGAGCGACTAAACCGGTGATAAACACTATAGAACCTGCCCCCGCGAGCGCCCACTGGACACCGAACAGCTCGCTGGCGGCTCCCAGCCCAAGGTGACCAACCCACCCGAATCCGATTGCGAACAACCAGGCACCGATCGCCCGACCTCGCATGTCTTCAGGCACATTCATCTGTAACAAGGTCCACTGCATCGCGTCGAAAGCGGCCGCTGATGCACCGACTCCCATTATCAATATCAGAGCCACGACGAACGATCCAAACGCCGAGAACGTAGCAACAAAGAGTCCGTACGATAGCGCAATGAAAATCAGCAGCAGTCCTTTTCTTTGGAAATTGCCTAGCATCGTCAAAAATATAGTTCCCAGCATCGACCCGACCCCGAGCATGAGGGAGAGAGTACCGAGTCCTTTCACGCCGACATGCAGGGCATTCTCAGCAATTGCCGGCATCACCGAACCGAAAGCAAATCCGAAGATTTCGACAACCACAGCTGCGATCAACACCGTGCGAACGACAGGCAGTTCCCACATCATTATTAACCCGGCCCGTACGTCGCTGAATACCGAATCAGCCCCACTTCGGACACGAACATCGATTCCACGACTGACCACAAGAGCAACCAACCCACCGATGATGAACAGAGCACCTGAGCCGATAAGAGTGGTTGGAACTCCCAGAGAATCGATGGCGAATCCACTTGCCAACGCACCCAGCGCACCGATGGCCCTCGTCCCGGTGGACTGAACTGCCACGGCATTCATTCGAAACCTGCGAGGTACCGATCCCGTTACAAGCCCTTGTGTGGCAGGGAGCTCGAACGAGCTACCAATGCCCGCGAACGCGAGCAGTACGTAAATTCCCCATAGAGGCTGAAGTCCATTTGCAGCGATCAAAGCCATGGAACCAAGAATGATGAATCTGAAAGATCCATAAAAAAACAGAATCCGACCACGTGAGAACCGATCTGCCACGGCACCGCCGAACGGTGCTGCTACCAACTGGGGAGCCTGTCGCACTGCAAATGTTGCGGCGGCAAGAAAAACAGACCCCGTCTCTTCAAGAACAACCCAGCCGATAGCCAGGCGAGCACCCCAATTGCCCAGTGCAAAAAACATCGACATGAACCAGATGCCTCGATACTTCGGAAACGAAAGCACGGCGATCGGACCGCGCGGGCGCGAGAACTTTTTCGATGTCTGGGGAAGGGTGGTCATGCGTCCCCCATTCTGGGCCCGGAACTGACGTTAGTCGAGTGTCAGAACCGCCATAAAGGCTTCCTGTGGCACTTCAATCGATCCGACCATTTTCATGCGGCGCTTCTTGCCCTTTTTCTGCTGTTCAAGCAGTTTGCGCTTACGGGTTACATCGCCACCGTAGCACTTGGCCAGAACGTTCTTTCGAAGGGCTTTGACGTTGGTTCGGGCGACGATCTTTCCCCCAATGGCAGCCTGGATAGGCACAGCGAACATTTGTCGTGGAATTAGTTCCTTGAGTTTCGAGGTAAGTGCCCGACCCTGCGAGGCGGCGTCATCTCGGTGAGTGATCATCGAAAGCGCATCGACCGGTTCGTGGTTGACCAATACATCGAGTTTGACCAGAGCGGCGGGTCGGTTGGCAATCATCGAGTAGTCCATCGACGCGTAGCCCTGAGTTCCAGACTTCAACTTATCGTGAAAGTCGACCAGAATTTCCGACAGCGGTATATCGTATTCAAGCATTACCCGAGCGTCGCGCACAGAAGCGCCATCATCGGTATTTGAGGATGGTTCGAGATATTCCATCTTTTTGTACTCGCCACGTTTCGTAGTGACGAGTTCCATGATGGCACCGATGTATCTGCCGGGTGAAACAATCGTGATGTTCACCCACGGTTCGAGAATGTCGGCGAGATTGTTGTGATCGGGAAGTTTGGACGGATTGTCGATCGTGATCGTCTCACCGTTCTTCAGCAGCACGTCGTAACTCACACTAGGTGCTGTGGCGATCAGAGCAAGGCCATATTCCCGTTCAAGGCGTTCCTGGACGATATCCATATGGAGTAGCCCTAAGAATCCGCATCGGAAACCGAACCCCAGAGCGGCCGACGACTCCGGTTCAAATACAAGTGCGGCGTCGTTAAGTTGCAGCTTTTCTAGGGCGTCTCGAAGCTCGGGATAGTCCTCGCCTTCGGTCGGGAATATTCCAGTAAAAACCATTGGAGTCTGTGCTGCGTACCCCGGTAGTGGTTCCGTCACCGGATCAGAAGCGACGGTCATTGTGTCTCCAACTCGGACGGCTTTCACATCTTTCAAACCGGTTGCGACATAGCCAACTTCGCCGGTTTTCAGCCCTGTGGTCTTCTCTAGCACTGGGCTGAAGTATCCAGTTTCGAGAACGTCAGCTTCGGTGCTTGTCCCTAGAAGCCGAATTCGATCTGTGCTCTTGAGTGATCCGTGCATCGCTCGAACGTATGCGACGACCCCTTTGAATTGATCATATTTTGAATCAAATATGAGAGCTCGGAAACTACCGTCGGCATCACCAGCTGGTGATTCGACGCGATCTACGATTTGTTCGAGAAGTTCAACCACACCATCGCCGGTTTTGGCTGAGATTTGTAGGACCTCGTCGCTGGAAAACCCGAATGTCTGCTCCAGCTCAGTCAACACTCGTTCTGGCTGTGCCGCTGGCATGTCGAGTTTGTTGATGACGGGGATAATCTCGAGGTCGTTTCCCAGTGCGAGATAAACGTTTGCGATCGTTTGTGCCTGGATGCCTTGAGTAGCATCGACGAGTAGTACAGCACCTTCGCATGCCGCGAGCGAGCGTGAAACCTCGTAAGAGAAGTCAACGTGGCCGGGAGTGTCGATCAGGTTGAGTTGGTAGTCGATATCGTCTTTGGCGTTGTACTGGAGTCGCACAGCCTGCGCTTTAATCGTGATTCCGCGTTCCTGCTCGAGCTCCATCGTATCGAGGTGCTGATCGGTCATCTTTCGCTCTGAAACGGTCCCGGTGAGTTCGATCAGGCGATCGGCAAGCGTCGACTTGCCGTGGTCGATGTGGGCGATGATGCAGAAATTTCTAACGTGGTCTTGCGACATATGTTTAATAGTAATCGCAAACTGTTAGTAATCCTTGCGTGGATTCCACCGAGTTCGGGGGATGTTTGAGTGCGGACTGGAGGTTCGGGAGAACGCCCCTACTTCGGCACTGCCGAAATGAGTACCTCGACGTGAACGTCGTCTTTCACTAAAAAATACCTGCTGGTGGGTGCTGACATTCCGAAGTCGGTCCATGTGAAATCGCCTTTTACGAGTACCAGTAATCGATCAGGGTCGAGTCGAGATTCGATTTCGAACTCGATATCGGCATCAGTGCCGTTGACGTTCACGGTGGCCACTACTGTTGATGTAAACGATTCACCATTTGCAAATGATTCTGGGATGTCCGGAAAATCTGAGACCTTGATCGTGGTCTCACGCTGACTCGGAAACAGTCGAGTTCGAATGTAGTTGTCACGTCGAGTGGCGTCGCTTTCAAGCGTATGGAGATCGATTACGAGCGATGCAGTAGAGGCTGAAAGATCGATCTCTCCGGTGACTTCGCCAGTCCGCATGACCGCGTCATTCGGCAGTGGCAGTGATGACAGTTTTTCGTTCACTGTGAAGGTCACTTCTGACCCTGCTCCAATGATGAAAGTGCCGTCGGTAGAATCGGGGACGGGGGGGGTCTTCGGTTGTGATTGATGATGCGTCGGCAGCAGCTGTCACAGGAGCCGTAGTTGCGGTTGCATTCGTAGTCAGCTCCGACTCGGCTTCTTCACCGCTTCCACAAGCCACTGCGACAAGCGCGATCATCATCAGGCTCGCGAGCAAGAAAAAATGTTTTGATTTAGGGTTCATTGGTTTCTAAATCGACTCATGGTGGTGGCGGAAGCGAAAGCGAGCCCGATTCCTGATCACCCTGTCCTGCCAGTGCGATGCTCAGCATAACTGCAACTACTACGAGAGCCAGATAGTTCCAATTTCTAAATTTTTCTGATTTTGCGGCTATTGGCGTGCCGATTACGGGAATGACCGATGAAATAAGCGCCAGAGGAACCGTGAATATCACAGCATCGTCGAACTCGATCTGAGCAGCGCCCGCAACTGCCAGTGCCGCGACAACCAGCCCAATCGAACTGGCGTAGTACGGCTTTGCCACCGGTATGTCACTCTTTGTCCAGTGCCATACGAGGCCGGTGAGGCCGCCGAATCCAATCGCAGCGAAACCGACGGATGCCGAGTTGAATATGATGTCGTCAGGCGACTCTAGGGGAAGAGACACAAGTGCAGCAATGATCGCAGCCACCGAGCCGACACCGAGTCCTGCACTGATATTTCTGTAGAAATTCATCGTAGGTCACCCTAGCTGCGAAATTTCAAGGGGATATGAAGCTCTTAATGGCCGCGCCTCAATGCCATTCCAGGGGTTGCGCCAGTATTCACCCCATTTTCTATCACGACTTCACCGTTCACGATCACATAGTCGATTCCAACCGGGTAGTGCTTGGGATCGTCCTTAGTGGCGTCGGTGCGAACGGTGTCGGGGTTGAAGATAACGATATCTGCCTTGAACCCGTCTCGGAGGACGCCGCGATCAGAAAGACCGAGTCTCTGTGCAGGGAACGACGTCATCTTGCGAATCGCTTCCGGGAGTTTTAGGTGCTTTTCCGTCCTAACAAATTCGGACAGTACCACCGGGAAGCATCCGTACGTTCGAGGATTCGGGTATTCCCCGAACAGGATTGCATCAGAGGCGATCATGCCGAACGGGTGCGAAACGAATGCAGGCAAAGTGTGTGCGTTGGTGCCGGTACCGACCTCGCTGATGCCCAGCCTTTCTTCCAGCAACAGATCGAAGAGTGCGTCGGCCGGATCTTGCTCCCGCATCTCGGCAATGTTCCAGATAGATTTCCCGTCGTATTTCTTGTTCTGAGGTTGTCGGAAATTGTGCAGCCAGCGGTGATTCCAAATTTCATTGATGTCGGAGCGTGAGTTCAACTCGCGTTTCATCTTCGAGCGATCATCAGGATCGGCAAGCGCAGCCATTGTTCGTTCGGGACCACCGTCCTTCGCCCAGAACGGCAGCTGAATCGTTGCCGATGTGCCTGAATACGGGTAGGTATAGCAGTCGAATGTGACGTCGATTCCTTCGGCTCGGGCATCTTCTACAAGCCCCAGATAATCGTGATGGGAACCTTCACCCTGCTTTGGTTGTCGGTAGTGTGTGAGATGAATGGGGATTCCAGATTTGCGGCCGATCTCGACCGCTTCTTCCCACGGTGCGTACGTGCCTTGAGCCCTGAGCGAAGCGCGTGCGTGTGTATGGTAAAAGCCGCCCATCGCTGCGGCCTGTTCTGATATGGCGACAAGTTCTTCAGTGGAAGCAAACGCTCCCGGCGGGTAGTCGAGTCCGGTGGAGATACCCCACGCGCCCTCCTCCATCGATTCACGAATCACAGCTTTCATGTTTTCGATTTCGGGTTCGGTCGCCGGGCGGTCGTCCCATCCAGTCGCCCAGATTCTGACTGGTGAGTTGCCAAGGATGTAGGCGATGTTGATCGCAACTGTGCCGTCGTACTTGTTCAGCAACTCCTGCGTTGAGAGCCAGTTGGGTTCGGGCGGGTACCAGTTGAGTCCTGCATCGAGCCAGATGTAGCGCTCCAGTTCGTCTCGTGTCTTGAATGGTGCGTGTGAAATGCCGTCGATGCCAATAAGCTCGGTCGTAACACCCTGACGCACTTTTGGATCGTGATGCGGCTCTCCGAGAATGGTGAGTCCGGCATGTGAGTGCAGATCGACAAAGCCGGGGCAGACGACGTTGTCTTGAGCGTCGATCACGCGTTCCGAATCGTATTCGGTGAGATCGATTTCACCACGTTTGATGGTGAGCGTATTGTCTTCGACAAGAACGGAACCGCGAAACCAGGGCGAGCCGGTGCCATCGATAATTCGGGCATTGTGGATGAGAAGTTGAAGCATGGGCGGATGATAGACGATGGCTGTTCACGTGCGGTGCATACTGTCCTAAGATTGGTGACTGATTTGACTACCAGCGTTTTTAGGACGATTTATTGAGCTTGGACAATTTGAAAGTGGCCGTCGTTGGTGCTGGCGGCACCGGAGCGTTCTACGGCGGGGCACTCGCACGAGCGGGTGCTGAGGTGACGATGATCGCTCGAGGTCCGCATCTAGAAGCGATCAAGTCGAATGGTCTTCAACTGAAATCGGTACTGCTCGGCGATTTCCTGATCAATTCAGCGGTTACGGATGATATGTCGTCGATCGGTGCGGTCGATCTAGTGATTCTTGCTGTGAAGAGTTGGGGAACCGATGCTGCGATTGATTCAATGTCGGGCTTAGTTGACGATGATACGGTTATCATTTCAACGCAGAACGGTGTCGATAGCGAGCGGTTGTTGGCTGATGCTTTCGGAGCGGAGCACGTGCTTGGTTGCACGGCGGTTGTCTCGGCGATGATCACCGAGCCGGGGGTAGTGAATCAGGCGGGTGGTCCGGGATCACTGGAAATTGGTGAGCTTTTTGGTGGACCTTCAGATCGAGTTGCTGATCTTGTTGGTCGCTTTGTCGAAGCGGGACTGGCTGCGCAAGCTCACAATAATATCCAGCTGGCTCTGTGGCAGAAATTTATTTTCATATGCGCACTTAGCGGTATGACGGCGTTGACCCGCAAGCCGATCGGCGAAATATGGGCTCAACCTACGACGACTGAGATGTATTTCCAGGTGCTTACTGAGGTCGCAACCGTAGGGCGAGCCGAGGGCGTGGACATCCCGGAGTCGACGGCGGCTGACTTGCTTTCAGGGACTCAGGCACGTGAGCCGTTCATCATCGGCTCGATGGGTCACGATCTCATCGCTGGTAACCCGATAGAGATCGGGCTGCTGAACGGCCGAGTTGTCGAGCTAGGCAAGCAGCACGGCGTACCGACGCCAGCGAACTTTGCGATAGACGCGGCGCTGAGGCCGCATGAGGGTGGGACTGGAGCGGGCTGACACCACGACTTGGGTTTCACTCGACGGAGTTTTTATCTGATACTGCTACCAACCTTCACAATGTCATCCTGAATCAAATTCAGGATGACATTGTGAAGGATCAACCCTAATTCTCGATCAACCCCTCTTGTGGGGTTGTCCAGGGTGCTCGGGTTGACCATTGTTTGGGTCGGGGAACTCGGGATACCGGGACGTCGATGAAGACCGGTTTGTTCATGGCGAGTGCCTGTGGAATGAGATTCTCGACATCGAACGGATCTTTAGCTCGCAGGCCAACTGCGCCATAAGCTTCGGCCAGTGCTACGAAGTCAGGGTTCACAAATTCGGTCTCGTAGGACCCGCCGAAGTCATCGTCGAGGTCTCGTGCTACGTTTCCGTAGTGTCCATCGTTGTAAATCACGGTTACGAGATTAATTCCGTACTTAACTGCTGTCGAAATCTCGGATGAGTTGTACATAAACCCGCCGTCACCTGAGACACAAATCACTGGTTTGTCGGGGTTTCCTACCTTCGCACCGAGCGCCGTCGGGAACGCAAATCCAAGGTTTCCAGAATATCCGGAATCGATGTATGTCTTTGGGTTTTTTGTGATCCAGCGTGGTCGGGAATAGTAACCAAGCTGAGTCATGCCGAAGATCATCACGGCTGCGTCCGGAGCACCGCGCTGGAGTGCCTGTAGATAGTCTTCCTGAGGCCGATTCAGCTCATCTTCGCTATCAGCAAGATTCTTCTGAATAGTGGCAACTTCTTCCGCCGGTGAGTGCCATTTTCCGCCACCTGCAGCCTCAATCGCAGCCGACAGAAGTGGAAGCGTTGCCTTCACATCGCCAATCACCCCAAGGCTGTTGGAGTGAACGTGACCGATCATCTCTGGGTCAGCGTCGATGTGCACGAGTCGGGCCCCGCCGCCTGCCTGAGTTCGCATCGAAAATCGCGTACCGATTCCGATGATCAAGTCGGCATCCTCGATGTAATCCTTCAGCTGACCTGCCGGACCAAGTGAAGCTCCCAATGCCAGTGGGTGACGTTCGGAAATTGTGCCCTTGCCACCGGCTGATGTGATGACTGCAATGTTGTGCGCTTCAGCGAACGCGACGAGTTCGGTTTCGGCATCGGAACGAGCTATGCCACCACCGGCGTATATAACTGGTTTCTTTGCAGCAGCGATCTCTTTGGCAGCCGTTTCTAATGAAGAGTTGTCTGGAACTTTGCGGACGATCTGAGCTGGCTCCAGCAGTTCAACTTCTTCTCGCTCCACCATGGTCTCTGGAGGAAGTTCGAAGTGAACTGGCGAGGGTCGATCCGACTGCGCTTGCCGGAAGGCTTCATGAATATTTTCTGGGATTTCCCCGGGTCGAACAACCAGTTTTTGCCATTTGGTAACCGGGTTAGTGATCTCTTTTTGGTCGTTGACCTCGTGGAGCCCGCCGAGGTTTTTTCCGATCGTTGCTCGCGGAATCTGACCTGCAATTAACACGATTGGTGACGATCGTGAAAACGCCGTCGACAGACCACCACCTGCGTTGTAGATACCGGGTCCTGGAACCACCATCACAACTCCGGGTTTGCCCGTTGTTCGAGCGTATCCATCAGCCATGTAGGAAGTGGCGGTTTCGTTTCGGGTGACGATGAATTTGATGCTCGGTTCGTCACGCAGGGCCGCCACGATTCCATACATCTGCACACCAGGCAGGCCGAAGACAACTTCGACTCCCTCACGAACCATTGATTTGATGAGGGCTTCGCCACCTGAGAGTTTTGCCATGAGTTGCCTTTACGACTGCGCCTTGGGCGCGCCTTCTAATACCAGCCGATTGTTGCGAGCGAACGCAGAGTAACGCCGTGAGAGGTCACACGCCAGCAATATGGCGCCATTCTGCGTTGAAATGGCTGAATCGGTACCTTCTCCCACCCGAAGAACGGGCACGCCTGACCTAATCGTGTGGGGCGATCATGTATTTGACGCCTTCACCGCTTGCCGAGATTTGCATAGCTTCGGCTGTTTTTTCAAGTGGGAAACGTCCACTTACTACACCTTCAAGATTCAGCTTGGGGAGGGTTTCGAGCGCTTCGCCGAATGCGTCACCGGCTCCTAACGCTCCGCTTATCGTGATCTCTTTGTAGTGGATGTCGTAGAGGTCGATAGGCAGAGGTGCACCCTGCGGGCTTACCCCGACGAGCACCAGATTGCCCCGGGGACGGATGAGCTTGGAAACGTTTGCAACAAGTGCGGGGACACCGACAGCTTCAGCTCCGACCTTCACACCGTATCCGCCGGTCGTTTCCTTAACCAACTCGCTTAGGTCGTCTTTGGTCGGGTCGTTCAGAATATCGGCTCCAAACTGCGGGCCCATAGCGAGGCGCATTGGGTTCGGCTCGGAGAGGATGATGTGCGCTGCCCCGCGAAGTTTTAGTACGCCGACGGTTAGGAGGCCAAGTAGTCCGCCACCGACGACTAGCGCGTCGCAACTTTCTTCAATATCGCCAAGCATGTTGAGCGTTGATATGACGCATGCGAGCGGCTCAGCCATCGAAGCCGTTTCGGGATCCAACCCATCAGGGACGATGTGTGCCTGTCGCTGATCGACCAGCACGTAATCTGCGAATCCACCTGCTAGACGGTCTTCCCGTTCGCAATGCATTGCCGACCATGTGAGGCAACCCTGACATTCACCACACGCCGGGTTCAGCGTGCAGCCGATGATCTTGCCCATCATCGACCCGTCGACGTCCTCGCCTACTTCGACAACCGGGCCAACGAACTCATGGCCCAACACTTCGGGTGGTGTGCCGGGGAACAGACCCTGAGTCTTATGAATATCGGTACCGCAGATTCCCGACGAGTGGACTTTGACGACAAGTTGACCCGCACTCGGCTTGGGGTCTGGCACTTCATCGATAGTTATTTCACTTCCACCACGCCAAGTTGCTACGCGCATTCTGTCTCCGTTGGGTCGAATTCAGGATTTATGAGAACGAATGGTAATACTGAATCGTGCTGAATGTTTCAACCGGTTTGTTGCAGCGTAGAATTTCACCGGTATTCGATCCTCGGTACAAAAGTACGTCGGAGTAAGTATGAAGATCACTGACCTGAAAGTTGCCATCATTGGCGATGCACCCGTAGTACGCATCACGACCGATGAAGGTATCGATGGTGTGGGTGCCGGCGAAACTACGAAGCCCTACCTGAAGCCGATGGTCGAGTTTTACCGAGACATGATCATTGGCAAGGATCCGACAGACGTTGAACGGGTGATGCTTGGAATACGCCGCATGGGCTCGTTCAAACCATGGGGTACAGCTGTGAGCGCTATCGAGATGGCACTGTGGGACATTGCGGGCAAGGCAGCAGGGCTACCGGTTTACAAACTTCTTGGAGGCAAGATTCGGGACAAGGTTCAGGTCTATAACGGAAACGTGCGGTTCCCGCGCAGCAGCAACGAGCCCGAAGATTTTGCAGAGAACATGCAGAAGATGAAGGATCACCCTTACAACTTCTCGATCATCAAGGATTCTGTTTCGTTCCACGGCGGTATGCACCGCCAAATGGATGACTTTTACTACGGAACTCCCGTTACAACTTATCGATACCCAAATCGAGGTGGGATTACTCCTAAGGGATTCAAATACATGATGAAGCGCATCGAGGCGATGCTCGACGTGCTTGGTGACGACGTAGGGCTTGCTCTCGACTGTGGTCCTGGCATGACGGTTTCCGATGCTCTCAAACTTGGGAGAGAGCTCGAAGGCTCAAACATCATGTGGCTCGAGGATATGTTGACCGGTGACTACTCACCGTTTGTACTTGCAGATTTGTACACACAGGTCACGCCATACACGTCGACCCCTATTCACACGGGTGAGCAGATTTACTTGCGCCAAAATTTTGTTGAGCTTATCGAGCGAAACGCCGTAAATGTTCTCGGTCCGGACGTTGCCGATGTTGGCGGAATTGCCGAGATGAAGTTTATTTGCGAGTACGCCGATCTGCATGGAATTCAGTTTGCGCCTCACGGCACATTCGACGGGCTCATCGGACTTGCTGCACAGACACATATGGCTGCTGTACTACCCGACAATTTCATCGCTTTCGAATTGCCACAGGCCAAGCCTGAATGGTGGCTCGACATCATGGAGGGCGAGCGGTTTAACGTGACAGACAGCCATATCGAGGTTCCCGACATTCCGGGTCTTGGCGTTTCGTTCATCCCTGAAGAAGCGAAAAGGTACTTGCGCGAAGAAGACACTGGTTTTTTCGACAATTAGGAGCCGAAAATGAAAATTACGGATATGAAAGTTGCCATTATCGGCAACGCACCTGTTGTTCGAATCACAACCGATGAGGGGATCGATGGCATCGGCTCGGGCCAATCGAGCAAGCCTTACCTGAAGCCTATGTTCGAGTTTTACCGAGACATGATCATCGGTAAAGACCCGACCGACGTTGAACGAGTGATGCTCGGTATCCGCCGCATGGGGGCGTTTAAACCGTGGGGTACAGCTGTGAGCGCGGTCGAGATGGCACTGTGGGACATTGCGGGCAAGGCAGCGGGGCTGCCGGTTTACAAGCTTCTTGGGGGCAAGATTCGGGACAAGGTTCAGGTCTATAACGGCGTTATTCGATTCGAACGCAAGGGAAACGAGCCTGAACACTACGCCGAGAACATGCAGTTGATGAAGGATCATCCGTACAACTTCTCGATCATCAAGCAGGCGGTTTCTTTCCACGGTCGGATGCACGGTGATTCTGACGACTTTTACTTCGGTGAGCCGACATTCGAAGGTCGGCACCCGGACCATCCGAATCGAGGGCCAATCACGCCAAAAGGGTTCAGGTACATGATGGCTTGCATCGAGGCGATGCTCGACGTTCTGGGCGACGATGTTGGTCTTGCACTCGACTGCGGTCCTGGAATGACCATTTCAGACACGCTAAAGATGGCAAAAGAGCTTGAAGGCTCGAACATCATGTGGCTCGAAGACACGATCAACGGTGACTTCAATCCGTATGTTCAAGCCGATTTGTACAGGCAGATCACACCCTACACATCAACACCGATCCACACGGGTGAGCAGATATACCTGCGCCAGAACTTCGTCGAACTGATCGAACGAAACGCTGTGAACGTTCTAGGCCCGGATCCTCAGGATGTTGGTGGACTCTCAGAGATGAAGTTCGTTGCTGAATACGCCGATCTCCATGGAATCCAGTTCGCTCCACACGGAATATTCGGTGGGCTGATTGGTCTTGCTGCACACGTGCAGTTGGCCGCCACTCTGCCTGACAACTTTATAGCGTTTGAGTTGCCACAGGCTAGGCCTGAATGGTGGCTCGACATCACTGAAGGTGGCGATGTGTTCGAGGTGATCGACAGTCACATAGCAGTCCCAGATGCCCCCGGTCTTGGTCTCACATTCATACCCGAAGAAGCGAAAACATACCTGCGCGAAGAAGACTCGGATTTCTTCGACAACTAGGGTCGAAAATTATGAAAATTACTGACATGAAAGTTGCGATTATCGGGAATCACCCGGTAGTGCGCCTGACGACTGACGAGGGGATCGACGGAATCGGAGCTGCGGAGCTCGCGAAGCCTTATCTGAAGCCAATGATTGAGTTCTATCGCGACATGATCATCGGAAAGGATCCGACGGACGTCGAGCGGGTCATGCTCGGTATCCGTCGGATGGGATCATTCAAGCCGTGGGGTGCCGCCGTGAGCGCGATCGAGTTCGCTCTGTGGGACGTCGCCGGTAAAGTCGCGGGCCTCCCTGTCTACAAACTGCTTGGAGGCAAGATCAGAGACAAGGTGCAGGTCTACAACGGCAACGTCCGCTTCAAACTCGAAGGAGTCGATCCCGAGCACTACGCCGCCAACATGCAGAAGATGAAGGATTCGCCCGAGAATTTTTCGATCATCAAACAGGGAATAGCCTTCCACGGCAATATGGCGTCGGATGTGGAGGATTTCTATTACGGCACCCCTTCGACACGCCTCGGAGGACGTCACCCGAATCGTGGCTTGATCACATACAAGGGATTCAACCACATGCTAGCGTGCATCGACGCCATGTTGGAGGTCTGTGGAGATGAAGTCGGACTCGCCCTCGATTGTGGTCCCGGGTTTACTGTCCCGGATGCGTTGAAGCTTGCCAAAGCCCTTGAAGGCAAGAACATCATGTGGCTTGAGGACATGATTACCGGTGACTACACACCGTATGTCCTGGCCGATCTGTACACACAGGTGACTCCGTACACTTCGACACCTATTCACACTGGTGAACAGATCTATCTACGCCAGAATTTTGTCGAGCTAATCGAACGCAATGCAGTGAACGTTCTTGGTCCTGACCCTGCCGATGTTGGCGGGCTTGCCGAAATGAAGTTCATTGCTGAATACGCCGATCTCCATGGAATTTTGTTCGCGCCGCATGGAACCGTCGACGGATTGATTGGCCTAGCTGCTCATGTGCAGCTAGCCGCGGTGCTGCCTGACAACTACATAGCGTTCGAACTTCCGAATGGGCAGCCAGAGTGGTGGTACGACATTCTTACCGGTCTCGACAAACTGAAGGTCAAAGACAGTCACATCGACGTGAACGATACGCCAGGTCTTGGCGTCAGCTTCATCGTTGAAGAGGCAATGAAGTATTTGCGAGAAGAAGACGCCGGATTCTTCGACGACTAAGAATCTCGCTGCATGAATCATCATCAACGTGTCGCAATGCGTGAGTTCGTTCAAGCGTAGAATCTCGCCAGTATCGAAAAGTAAATGTCGCCTCACAACCCCTGGAGTTGGAATGAAGATCACAGATATTAAGTACGCAGTAATCGGTGACAATCCGGTCATACGAATCACGACAGATGAGGGAATAGACGGCATCGGCGGTGCCGAGCGCTCTCGAAACCAGTTATTTTTTGGTCCGCAAATCGAGTACTACAAGAACATGATCGTGGGACTCGACCCAACCGATGTGGAGCGCGTACTTCTGAGGATCCGGCGTACTGGTGGGTTTAAACCGTGGGGATCAGGTGTAAGTGCGATAGAAATCGCCCTGTGGGACATCGCCGGGAAGGCGTTGGGTGCTCCGATATACAAGCTGCTCGGTGGAAAGATCCGCGACAAAGTGCAGGTCTACAACGGGGGCTATCGCAATCGGGTTCCGGGATACCAGCCCGAAGATTTTGCAGCAGAGATGAAGAATATGAAGGCGCTCCCGCAAAATTTCTCGATCATCAAACAGGGAGTTGCGTTCCATGGATCGCCTATGCTCAAGGACATGCCTGACTTCTACTACGGCGACTATGTCAGTGACGAAAAGTACGGTAACCGCGGTGTTATGACCGAAAAGGGTTTCAACATCACTGTCGAAGCCGTTATTGCCATGAAAGAAGTACTGGGTGACGAGGTCGGCCTTGCTCTCGACTGTGGCCCCGGCATGACGGCATCCGACACGCTTCGTTTGGCGCAGGCGCTTGAGCCGTATCACCTCATGTGGATGGAAGACACGATCACTGGTGACTACACACCGTACGTTCACCCCGAATACTTCTTACAGGTGACTCCGTTTACATCAACGCCTATTCACACCGGTGAGCAGGTTTACTTGCGGCACGGTTTCAAAGACCTGATCGAACAGCATGCTGTTGATGTGGTTGGGCCAGACCCGATGGACGTCGGCGGTATTTCTGAGCTCAAATGGATCTGCGAGTTCGCCGATCTACACAACATTCAGATGGCACCGCACGGGACTGCGGATGGACTCATAGGTGTCGCTGCGCTCACGCAAGTCACAGCAACGATGCCCGACAACTTCATCGCTTTCGAGTTGCCTTCTGTCAGTCCCGAGTGGTGGTGGGACATTTTCGAAGGTAGTGAAGCGTTTAATGTGACCGATAGCCACATCACAGTGCCCGACACTCCAGGACTCGGGATCAGCTTCCGAGTGGATGAGACGAAACAGTACCTCAGAGAAGAAGACGCTGGGTTCTTCGACGACTAGGGTCGCGTCTGCCCTCTCCCCAAGCGGGAGAAGTTTGAGTTTAGGACTTTGCTCACCACCGATCGAACATACGTCATGCCGAACTCGATTCAGTATCTCGGATACGCAAGCCTAGCGTGGCTGAACGTTCCAACTCACCCTCTAGCTCCCTTCCTCGTACGGAGGGAGGACAGATCCTAGCTCTTGAGGCGGGCATTACCGGAGATTTCCGCCTGATTAACGCAAAATGGCGGCCAGTCACCTGCAATTCCTGCGAGGACGTTTTCGACGCACATCATCGCCATTTTCATACGGGTGTCGCCGGTTGCGCTGGCGACGTGGGGCATGATGAGGCAGTTGTCGAGGGTCAATAACGGGTGGTCGGCGGGTATTGGCTCAGGGACGGTTACGTCGAGCGCAGCGCCGGCGATTTCACCAGAATTCAGCGCCTCGTATAAAGCATCCTGGTCGACGACGGGACCACGGGTTGTGTTGATGAGAATTGCTGATTTTTTCATTAACTTGAACTGATCAGTACTCATCAGATTCGTGGTCTCGGGGGTCAGCGGATTATGCAGTGAAATGTAGTCCGATCGTTCGAGCAGTTCTTCGAGGGAATCGACGTATGTTGCTCCAAACTCTTCATCCCGCTTGTTCCGGTTGTAATAGAGCACGTTCATGCTGAACCCGCCAGCACGTTTCGCCATCTCGGATCCGATGCTGCCCATGCCGACAATCCCGAGCGTCTTATGGTGAATATCGGTAGCGAGATACCCAAGAGGGTCGAAGTCGCCCCACTCTCCTCTTTTCACCATCGCAGGCAAGTCATTTGTTCGACGTGCCATCGCTGCCAAAAGTGCGAAAGCCTCGTCGGCAGTGCTTTCAGAGAGAATTCCCGGAGTGTTACAGACGGCAATTCCACGTTCGTTTGCATCGACGACATTAATGTTGTCGTAGCCGACTCCAAACTCGGAAATAACCTTGAGATTTGGAGCGGCGTCCATCACATCGGCGTCAACCTGATTGGTGATGTGGGCATACAAACCATCGATATCAGCAACAGCGTTCAGCAGTTCCTTTCTCGAAGGCGCATCTTCATCTTCCCAGATGACTACATCAGCACCGCTGGCTCGAAGTGCCTCGGCAGCTTCCGGGAATGTTCGTCGAGTTACGAGAATCTTTGGCATGTTTGCTTCGGCTATTTGTGTTTTGACCTGAATGAAATGGTGGGGAAGGTGGGATTCGAACCCACACGC
>JAPYUK010000079.1 GCA_029936155.1 Dehalococcoidia bacterium
CGTCCCAATCCAGCTCGACTCCCAATCCAGCGGCACCACTGGGTGAAACGTATCCGCAAGAATCGATAGCTACCGGTTGGTGGATTCCAAAAGTGGCACCATCAGGGTAAGGAAGTTCGAAATATCGGCAGTTTTTAATCGCGAGCGCAACGTGCAAATTGGCGACGTCCATGAGAGATAACACAGTCATATGGAGTTCGCAGTTGACCCCGAATCCTTCCGCAAAATGTGCCGATTTCAGCGTGCCAGTTATTCCACCTGTCCAGGACACGTCCGCGCGTATGATGTCTGCCGCCCCGTTCTTCAGATAATTAACTTTGGAGAAGAAGTCGGATTTCCACTCCCCCGCACAGATGGGTATGTCTAACTTGTTGGTTAGCTTTTCTAGTCCGTGGATATCGTGATCATAAAGAGGTTCTTCAAGCCACAGGAAGTCGAGCTTTTCAAGTGCCCTGCCTACTCGCATAGCATCTTCGTGATCGTATGCACCGCCAACGGGATCACTCATCAATTCCATGCCTGGACCGACCGCATCCCGAACCGCTGCGCAACACTCAATATCCAGTTCTGGTTCACCGGGTGGGTGGAGTTTGAACGCCGTAAAGCCGTCTGATTGGGCTTGCAACGCGAGCTCGGCATAATCAGATGGACCTGTCATGAATGGAGAACTCGCGTACGCAGGTATTTTGTTCCTATAAGCGCCAATGTACTTGTACAAGGGAATCCCTGCCGCCTGACCCGCGATGTCCCACAGTGCAACGTCAAGTGGGCCGTACGCTGTTATTGGAGCCAGACCGCCAAATCTGTCTGCCCGATGTGCTTTGTGCCACAGTTTCTCGCGATCGAACGGGTCTTCGCCGATAAGTTCTGGTCGATAGACCTCAGCGATGGCGTGTGCGACTCGCATTCCACCTTTGATTCCCCACCCAAACCCATGTCCCTCGATTCCGTCGCTGGACCTGACTGTCACGATCACTACTTGAGGAGGTTCGCCGCCTGATCGTTCGTTTTGGCTTTTGCCACTTGTGCCTGATGGTGGTGAACCACCGTCAGTAGTTGATTTTTCTGGAGAGCGATCCATTACACCAGGATCGTCCACGGTCGCTACAGTTATCTCGATACTTTCGATTACCGACATGGCAACCTTTCATAATCATTTGGGACTACGTTTGGAGGGTTTTATCAGAGCTCAACGTCGGGGTAGAATAGCACCATTCCTCGTTTGCTGAGGAGATCTGTTGATGTCTTGTCCGCTTCTCAAAAACGGTTTTTTATGGAGTTCTTAAACGAAAGGTAGTGTGCATCGGAATCATTAGATCGAAATGAACTCAATCAAACTTCGTTTCCGGCTCGAAAGGATAGAGCGGTACGCGTCGATTCTGGTATGAGAAGCTCGACATGTTGGCACTTGTCACACCCGGTGAGTCGGCCACAATGATCTCACGAGTGATCGGTTCGTAGGCGGCACGCGGCGACACTGTGCCTTTGCAGATAATTACTCTGTAATTCTCCGGAAGGATGCCCATCGAGTAGTACTGTTCACGGCTCATATTGCCAATGCCTCTGACTGTATGCAGCACAATCGTATGACCATCCTCAGTGTCCAAGGCTACTGAGGGTCCATAGTCGAAGAATCTGAGCCCCCCGTGAGTGGGTTTAGTCTCCTCGAACTTGCCATCCGTGATGGCTCGTACATGACCGGTAACCTCTATTGGCTCACCATGCAGGCGATCTGTTCCGGCCCCTACATTGAGGGTAACCGTCGAGCCTACTCCGGTGCCTATACAGGCGTGAACAGCAGAGGGATCAAACAGTGATAGAAGCAGACTCTTTTCGCCGCTGAGTCCCTGGCGTATTGCTTCAGCAAGCAAGTGGGTAGAGTCGGCCGTTCCGCCACCGCCAACGTTATCGCCAACATCCATTATTGCGGTCGGTTTGTCATCCGATGGGGCATTCATCGCTCTTTTTATCGACTCCTCAATGGAGGGTGAGTCGTTCTGCAATGCGGCTCGTCGATCCCACGCCTTACGGGCCAGCCATTTTGCCTGCTGCTCGGCGAACCCAGCATCGCCGTCGGTTACCACCAGGAATGAAACTCCCATCTGATCTACATCGGCATACGGGAATCCCTGCCCGCAACTGGCAGAAAGCACGCCTTTTTTCTCCAGCACTTCGTCAACCTCGTCCATTATTTCCTTCATAGGGCCGAAAGCGGTCGGTTGTTTGACAATATTGATAATCATTGGGACTTGCACCAGGCGCTGAACCGGTCGTACTTCGCCCCGAATCGTCTTTACCAAGATTTCGGATGCTTCGACCGCCCGCTCTACCGCATCGAGGTGTGGATTCGTTCGAAACACAACTATTGCATCGGTGTTTGCGACCTGGTCTTGGGTGATATTTGAATGCAGATCCAACGTCATCACTACCGGGGTGTCGGGACCGACGACCTCCCTAACCCTGCGGGAAATCTCCCCATCCATATCCGGGTATTCGTCAGTCACTGCAGCCCCGTGTTGGGCGAGCAGCACCCCATCCCATGGACCGTTTTCCTTCAAAAGGCCAATCATTTCCTCGGAGATTCGGTCGAATGCATCTTTGGTAATGGTGCCGGTGGGACCCGTGAATGCGAATAAAAGTGGAACGAGGTCAAATTCGAACTTCTGCGCGCTCTGAAAGTAGCCTGCGAGTGTGAATTTAGAGGTGGCGTGCCGGTCAGCTATCTGGCTGCCGCGCAAGAACTCAAAATTAGCAAACGAATCGTAGTCTGTTTTTACAGATTGGAACGTATTCGTCTCGTGGTGAAAACCCACGGCTGCGATTCGCATAAACTCTCCTGATCGATTGAATTGATGAAGATTGTCCGGATCTACACACGCTCGGATCTTTGAGTTCAGTTTGATCGGTAGGCCACTGGGTGTCTACGCCGGTCGCGATCGTTATATGTACACAATGCCTAAAACAAAAAAGGCCACCGGCATGCCGATGGCCTTTCAATTTCAGGATGTACGAGTTTGATGGGCCCTGTGAGGATCGAACCCACGACCTGCGGATTAATAGGCAGTGTGGGAGCATGCAATTTTGTTCATGACATGGTTACTGTCGATGCTTACAATGCACCGATGAAAATAACATCGATTGAAACTTACCCCGTTGGTGCAGGATGGAAAAACTGGCTTTTTGTCCGACTAATGACTGACCAAGACGATCTGTATGGGGTCAGTGAAGCCACGCTCAATGGGTTTATCAAAACTACTGAAACGGCAATTCACGAGTTATCCCACCTTGTCGTCGGCAAAGATCCGCGCGATGTCAACGCTATTTCTCGCACGGTGATCGAAACTGTTCAAGATGCGGGTCACATTCACCGGCTCGCGATGTCGGCAATCGAGGTCGCCTGCTGGGACATTTTAGGGAAATCACTGGGAGTGCCCATCTATCAACTCCTTGGAGGCAAGCAACGAGATTCGATTCTCGGATATGCCAATGGTTGGTATCGCGCAGAACGTACTCCGGAAGCATTTGTTTCAGCAGCCGACAAAGTAGTCGAACTCGGTTTCAAAGCGGTGA
>JAPYUK010000031.1 GCA_029936155.1 Dehalococcoidia bacterium
TTCCAGCCGCTCCCGTAGTCGCTGTGAGAAACCTCAGCCACGTACACATCGCCGTGGGAATCAACAGAGATTCCATGCGGAGTGAAGAATCGCCCATGTTGCGATCCATAGCTTTCGATGCCGACCCGCGATAACACTTCACCCTTTGTGTTCATCACCGTCACACGTGGTCCTAAATTGAATCCCATGTGATTCGATCCGATGCCTGAGAAGTATTCACCGATGTAGACGATGTCCTCATCACCCCGTGTATCGATATGAATTGCCGCTGTACGCGACATGTTCACAAATTGAGTCTGGAACTCGCCATCCTGATTGAACACCTGAATACGGTGGTTCTCACGGTCGGCGACGTAGAGGAAGCCTGCACTGTCGATCGATATATTGTGGACGATGTTGAACTGACCCGGGTCTGTGCCCGATTCACCCCAGCTTGAGATTAGGTCGCCGTCTGGACTGAACCTGTGGACAACTGCATTCGTGTAGCCATCGGAAACGAAAAATTCACCAGAGCTGGGATCGACGGCAACATGCGTTGGCACACAAAACGGTATTCCGCTCATCGGTGGTGAAGGCATATTCGGCTCGCCGAGTGTCATCAGTAGTTCGCCAGAGGGCGTGAATTTTCTTACCGTGCTATCGCCGTTGTCGACCAGAAACAGATTTCCATCAGAGTCGAACGAGATTCCGTGTGGACTTTTGAAGATCCCCTCGCCCCAGCTGTCGATCATGTTGCCGTCGGTATCGAAAACGACAATTGGACTGGTCCCGCGGTTGAATACAAATACGCGATCCTGCTGATCGACGGCAACTGCGGTTGCTTCTCGGTAGTTCCAGCCGTCGGGCAGCGTGCCCCAGTTTTCACCCGAAACTGTATAGCGATAATCGCTATCGCCAAGTACGACCGATCCCGAAGGGCCGTCGGCTTTTTCGTGGGTTGCTCTGGGTAGTCCGTACTCTTCGAATTCAGTGTTTTCTGGCATCAAACTCTCCTTGAGGGCGATCTTACGCGACTGGCGACTTAATCGGGAATTCCAGGTCGCTGACATCCTGAATTCCTTGTCAGGATCAACTGGTATCTGGCAACACTGTATGCGCCAGCCCGGGATATGACACTCTGGCGTCTAGCTTGAGCCGACGCTAGATGCTGAGAATGAATTAGCATGGCAATCTAACTACCCGCGTTCCGTATCGCCGCAATCCCAATTTTCATGCCATCTGGGAGGTTGAAGATTCCGGTTCCTGAGATGAGCGTTGTTGCTCCGGCATCGATGATTTCGCCTGCATTGTCGACCTTTACGCCGCCGTCGACTGCTATATCAAGTTCATGACCGGCGATGCGTGCCATGTCGGCCAGTTCTGTGATCTTGGGGAGCATTTCGGGCATGAACGACTGTCCGCCAAATCCGGGTTCGACTGTCATCACAAGGACTCGCTCGATTAACGGCAGTATCGGTTGCAGAACCGAAGCTGGAGTATCTGGTTTTAAAGAAACTCCAGCCGTCATTCCTGCGACTCGTGCATCACCAAGTGAAGCCTCGAGATCGTCGCAGGCCTCGGCGTGCATCGTGAAAATATCACCACCGGCAGCAGCGAACTCTTGCGCGTAACGAGCAGGTTCGCGGACCATCATGTGTACGTCGATAGGAAGCTTGGTAAGTGGTCGAATTGCTTCGAGAACGGGAATTCCAATTGTGATATTCGGCACGAAATTGCCGTCCATTACGTCGAAATGGAGTTCGTCGGCGCCTGCCTCTTCGACCGCGGCAATTGAATCAGCGAGATGAGCGAAATCGGCGGCCAGCAAGGAAGGCGATATTTTTATGTGAGGAGCCACTTTTACGTTTTGCTCTACTTTGGTTCGATTACAAAATCATGCGGTGTTGTTGACTTTTCCGTGTACTCGGCTCGCCCAGAATTCCGTGGAACCGTTATACCCACTTGTACGGAAACATCCAGTCGAGTACGCGGCGGACAGACGGTTCGTTCGCGCAGTAGAACTTCGTAACAAATCCCAGAGATAGGATCAGGAGTATGACGAAAACTCCCGCGAAGGCAGAACCTCCACCGACTATCAGTCCAACCCAAATAGTCATGGGCAGCACCGCCAGCCCAGCTATAAGTCCTATAGCCCGTGACATGGATCCCGTGGGGTGAGAATCATCAATCCGTGCGGGATCGTGAGGCGTCTGGCATAAGACGCATGCTGTGGAACTCGCGGCGTTCTCTTTGCCGCAACTGCATGTCCAAGTTGATTCCGTCACGTAAGCCCCTTTCCAATTTAGTAATTGGCCCGCTCGGTTGATTTTCCTTACAGATTGATACTTGCTTTTACGTCCACCAATCTGTGCTCCCCCAAATATTCTGGCAAGTTAGCTGTTCAGTCGTGTCAAGAGCGCATCGGGATGATACGACAGGACGGAATCGGCACCAACTTCTGCACTTGCCACCATTGCGTCGAGATCCTGCATCACAGGAGGTCCTGAAGCGATGACTTTTTTCCCACCATCGTGCGCAGCTTGAACATCCTCGGCACTCATCAGGTAGCGCGCGTAGATCCACGATGAGTAGGGATCGGCGATTGCCACCGGCAATTCGTCTGCGGTGTTGGCGACAGTAGCGCACTGGAAGTCGGCTGACCCTTCGTAGAATCGGCGACGAACGTCGACCGAAAGGTGAATCAACCCTAAGCCCACAGTGCTGCTCATGAGACCACGTTCAGCGAGGCCATTGCAAATCTTGGTTATGCACCCGGGATCGAGCGTTTTCATCTCGATAAATAGTGTCGTGTCGGCAGTACCGCACTCCTTGACCGTGTCGAACACTTCCATCAGAGTCGGGATGCGCTCGTCAGCGAACTTAGGACTCCACCAACTTCCAGAGTCGAGTGCTTTGACCTCGTCAAGTGTCATCTGAGCGACCCTGCCCTCACCGTTCGTCGTGCGATCGACCGTATCGTCGTGGAGCACGATAAGCTCGTCGTCCGAAGTACCTCGAACGTCGATCTCAATCCCCATTCCCTTTTCGAGAGCGGCTTTGAATGCGCTTACAGTGTTTTCGGGGTAGACCTCGTCTAGGCCTCGGTGAGCGATTATTACAGTGTCAGGCATATTCGATTTCTTGAAAATTAATCTATTGGCCAGCATCGGCCAGTAACTGTTTGGCTTCGGCGATAGCATCGCGGACGCGATTAGGAGCTGTTCCGCCGGGTACATTACGTGCTGCGATGGCAGAATCAAGAGTGATTTCCATGACTCCTTCGTCGAACAAATCAGATGCCTTCTGGAAATCGCTGAGCGTGAGCTCTCCAAAACCGACCCCGTCGGCGATGCACTGCTTAGAGAGGTCGGATACCGTAATGTACGCCTCACGGAACGGCACGCCTTTGCCAACCAGATAGTCGGCGATGTCGGTTGCGAGCACGAAACTTTTTTCGGCGGCCTGACGCATACGATCGGCGTTGATTATCATTCCAGCGACCATTCCTGCAGCAGCTTCCAGTGCGGTGATAACGGTATCGGCAGCGTCGAACAGACCTTCTTTGTCTTCCTGCAGATCGCGGTTGTACGTAAGTGGCAGTCCCTTGATCGTTGTCAGAAGTCCGATCAGCGAGCCGTACACACGACCCGTCTTGCCGCGAATTAACTCGGCGAAGTCGGGGTTGCGCTTTTGCGGCATGATGCTGGAGCCAGAGGTTGACTCGTCAGATAGTTTGATAAACCCAAACTCGTCCGATGACCAGATAATCAGCTCTTCGGCAAGGCGCGATAGGTGAGCCATCGTAAGCGACGAAGCGGTTAGAAATTCGACAATGAAATCGCGATCCGAAACGGCGTCCATAGAGTTGCGGGAGATATCGCTGAAGTCGAGTTGCTTTGCCACCCACTCGCGGTCGATGTCGTATGGCACGCCCGCCATTGCGCCTGATCCGAGCGGCATTACGTCGGCCGATTCAGCGGACTGGGCGAAGCGGGTTGCGTCGCGATCAAACATCTCGAAGTAGGCCATCAGGTGATGCGCCAAAACGACCGGTTGGCCGCGCTGCATGTGCGTGTAGCCGGGGACGATTGTGTCGATGTGCTGCTCGGCGAGATTCACCAGTGCTGACTGAAGCTGGATTGCGGCGTCGAATGCGCGCCCACATGCCAACTGCGTCCAAAGACGCGTGTCTGTTGCCACCTGGTCGTTGCGAGAGCGGGCGGTGTGAAGGCGGCCAGCCGCGTCTCCTATCAGTTCGTACAGGCGTGATTCCACATTCATGTGGATATCTTCGAGCTCTTCTTTCCATTCGAACTCGCCGTCTTCGATCTCGGCAGCGATCGTGCTCAGGCCTTCGACAATCTTGTCGACATCGTCCGCCTCGATGATCCCCTGCCGACCCAGCATGCGAGCATGCGCGATCGACCCTGCGATGTCCTCACGGTACAACCGACTGTCGTAGTGAATTGACACCGTGAAATCGCTCGCAAGCTCACCGCCACGTGCTGCCGCAGCAGGGTTTTTGTTTTCGTTGTTTTGGCTGGTCATTCGAACTAGTCTTTGAACTGGCATTACCGCGTACGAAATTTCGTACTGCGTGCAACATTATCGCTACTTAGGGGAAAAGTTTCCTAATACGAACTGAATTACTCGAACAAAGCGCGAATCACACGCCCAGTAATGAACCACAGTTGGTCCTAGAAAAAGTAGCTCGCTACCGTCGCTCGGCGTTGGTTTGCTTTCGGCTTTGGGTTCGAGCTGACAACGAATAGATGTCGATAAACCCGGTAGCCGCCTCGTGATCGAATGAATCGGTCGTCGAGTAGGTCGCCAGATTGAAATCGTACAGTGAGAACGGCGAACGTCGACCCACCACGATGCAAGAACCCTTGTGCAGGCGCAAACGCACGTCGCCAGTCGAGAACTCGTGAGCGCTGTCCATGAACGCCGCAATGTTCCTGCGAAGCTCGGTGAACCAGCGACCGTCGTACACCATGTCGGAATAGATGGCCGAGAGATTCTCTTTCACCCGTTGCTGTTCACGCGACATCGTTGACGTCTCAAGTGCCTTCAACGCAGTGTGCAGAACAATCGCGGCGGGAGTCTCGTAAACCTCACGTGACTTGATACCCACGAGCCGGTTTTCGACGTGGTCGATACGTCCAACGCCGTGCTCGCCAGCCATATCGTTGAGAATTGCGATAAGTTCAACGCCTGATTTCAGGGAGCCGTCGACTGAGATCGGAACGCCTCTGTCGAAGCCAACAACGACTTCGATTGGCTCGTCGGGAGTATCACTGATCTGCTTGGTCCACGAGAATGCATCCTCTGGCGGAGCAAGCCACGTGTCTTCGAGATCTTCACCCTCGATTGCCTGCCCCCAGAGATTGCGGTCGATCGAGTAGACGCGTTGGTCTGATCCGACCTCACGTAGTTCGAGTCCTGCCTTCTGGGCGTACAGCTTTTCTTCGTCACGGGTCATGCCCCACTCACGGGCGGGAGCGACGATCTTGAGAGGTTCACCGTGGGCGGCAAGTGTCATGATTCCAGAGTCGAAACGTACTTGGTCGTTGCCTTTACCCGTGCAGCCGTGGGCGACTGCGGTCGCCCCGACTTCACGAGCCGCTTCAACCAGCTTCTTCGCCATCAAAGGTCGGCCCAATGCTGTCGAAAGGGCGTAGACGCCTTCGTACATGGCACCGGCTTTCAAGCCAGGGAATACATATTCGTTTACGAACTCGTCTCGAACGTCCCAAACGAGTGACTGGATGGCGCCAGCCTGGGCGGCTCGTTCCTCCACTCCGACGATTTCGGGGCCTGCGCCGAGGTCGACAGTGAGAGTTACGACGTCCATGTCGTAGTTCTCCTGGATCCAGACGGTCGAGATTGTTGAGTCCATGCCCCCGCTGTAAGCGAGAACGCACTTTTCCCTTGCCATATCTAAGTGTTTTCCTATTGGAGTTTTGGCCAGTCATTGAGTGCCGACTGCTGAGTACGTTCGGCACAACCTAACTATTCTCTCGCTAGTTGGAAGGAATGTCATTCGCGGTATGTGTCGTTCCTCCTCGCGATGACAGGGCCGGCAATGAAACTAACCTTCCACTCGAGCCGGCATCCACTTTTCGGCCCAGTTTTGCAGGGCATCGAACACGGGGGCGAGTTCGCTTGCCATCAGAGTTGAGGCGTACTCGACTAGCACGGGTCGCTGCTTTGCATCGACTTTTCGTTCGACGAGACCGGTCTCTTCAAGCTCGACTAGTCGCTGCGACAGCATTCGGTCGCTGATTCCGTCGACAGCAGTGCCGATTTCCGAGAAACGAGCGGGCTTTTCTTGCAGCGAAGTGAGAATCAGCCCGGTCCAGCGTCGGGCCAGCAACTCCATGGCCGCCTCGTAGTGCGGGCACATATTGGCAGATGCCGAGTGATCAAGCTGCCGTTGCGTAGTTACGCTTTGTGTCATGCTTTCAACCCTACACGATTTTTCGCTCAATGATAGTTACTAATGTTTCGTGAGTGCCAATCGGTCTTCGAATGGCCATTTATCAGTAGTTTTGAAGTGTCATTGGTGGTTACGAGTCGGTCCATCCCGTAAGGTGCTTTCATTGGCGGCACCGCACACTAATAGCAGCATGAGGAGGCGATCACGGAATGGTGAATACTGAATCGAACGGCCAAGTCTCAGACGATATTTTACGTAGGTTCGAGAAAGTCAGCCTGCAGAGCTGCACCGGGGGACTTGGGTACATAACTCGAAAGGGAGCGGCAGGGAAAAACGCCGATACGAGTTCATCGTGGGTGAACTGCTATATGAAGAACATCCGACCTCTGACCCCGGGTCGGAAGATCGCTGCCCGCGCTCGCACGCTGAGTTTTCTTCCGCCCAGACCCGATTTGGCAGCGGAACTGCGGCGTGGCGAGAATTCACCTGAGTTTGAGGCAATGGAAACATGTGGCCCGGGCGACATTCTAGTGGTGGATGTGAACCGTATGTCAGACATTGGCATTCTTGGGAATATGAAAACCCGTCGACTGTGGGCACGCGGCGCGACAGGTCTAATAACTGATGCATCGGTGCGAGATTTGGACAAGATCAGAGACGAGTACGGATTAGCGGTGTTTGGAGCAGGCCGATCCGCGATTACTGGGCTCTCGGGAAGTCCGTTCCACGAGGTTAACGTTCCGATCAGTTGTGACGGTGTGCTGGTTGTTCCGGGCGATGTGATGGTTGCCGACGACGATGGTGTGGTTGTTATTCCGCAGCAGCTCGCAGAGCAGGTGATCGACTGGATTGAGGAGCACGATGAGGTGGAGGATCTCATCGCTCAGATGGTAGATGAGCAGGATGTCTCACCGGGTCGCTTCTACCCGCCGAGCGAAGAGCTCAGGCAGCAAGTTCGCGATACAAGGGCGAAGCGGGCGGAGTAGGGCGTGCCGTCGCTTGCTGGATGGCTGGCACAGGGTTGAGATGGATTCTAAATCAACCCTTAGACTAGGCTCAGGGTGCAGTTCAGAATGACAATTGCTAGGTTCTTGGCGACATAAGAAAACAGCCCCGACCATCTGATGGGCGGGGCTGTTTGTTTCACATTCGTAATGCAGAACTACTTGCCGGTCTCTTCGAGCACCTTATCGAGAATGGCTACTGCTTCGTCGACTTCATCTCGGGTGACGTTTAGCGGTGGCATGAAGCGGATCATGTTGGGTCGAACGGCGTTCATCAGTAGCCCCTCGGGCAGACTCGCTGTAACCGTTGCGCTGGCGATTTCTTTCGACATTTCAACAGCGATCAGCAGGCCCATGCCTCGCACCTCGGTGATGAAATCGTACTTCTCAGCGAGAGCATTCAACTTGCCCTGGAAGTAGGCACCGGTCTCGTTTGCCAGCGCCGGGATGTCTTCATCAACAATCACCTTCGCCGCAGCCGATCCGGCAGCCGTCGTCAAGGCATTCCCACCAAAAGTCGATCCATGATCACCCGGCTCAAGAACTGAGCAGAACTCTTTGGTGGTGAAAGCTCCCAAAGGTGCACCTGAACCAAGCGCCTTCGCCAGCGTCATAACATCGGGCTCAACACCCGGGAATTGCTGATAGCCGAAAAGCGTTCCGATTCGACCCATGCCGGTCTGAACTTCATCGAGCATGAACAGAATGTTCTTCTCATGGCAGAAATCCATCACATCTTTGAGGTAGTTGGCAGAAGGAATGTTCACTCCGCCCTCACCCTGAACCGGCTCAAGCAGCACCGCACACGTGCGACCTTCGACGTAGGCGTCTTTGATCGCCTGAACATCGTTGTAATCAACGTTCACGAATCCCGGCATCAGCGGAGTCCACTTCTCCTGGTACGCAGGCTGGCCAGTGGCTGCCATCATCGCCTGGGTGCGACCGTGAAACGAATCGAACGTTGTGATGATCTCATATGCGCCGTCGAGCTTGGTCTTGCCCCACTTGCGGGCGACCTTGCAAGCGCCTTCGTTGGCTTCGGCTCCGGAGTTGCAGAAGAAAACACGATCTACGTCGGAGTTGTCGACGATGATCTGCGCGAGTGGAAGCTGCGGGGTCGTGTAGAACAGGTTCGACATCTGCAGGATCTTGCCTGCCTGATCACGAATCGCTTCGGTGACAGCGGGGTGGCTGTGTCCGAGGTTCAACACCGCCCAACCGGCAGTGAAATCGAGATATCTCTTGCCGTCGTTGTCGAACACTCGGGTGCCTTCGCCTCGCACCAGCACAGGGGGCATTCGGTTCACCACCTGCATGTAGTACTTGGATTCGAGGTCCTTATAGTCAGCCGAGCTAGTCATTGTTGTTCTCTTTTTTTTTGGGATTCCGAGTCGACAACTTGGGGCGTTCCCGTATACGAAATTTGCCGACTGTTGACGACTTCTGCGCCATGCGAAGTGCATTTTGCAGAAGGAGAACTATATCGCAGAGGGCGTTGGCTTGGGGTGAGGTGAGCAAGTACCGCTACCGGGAGGTTGGTTGGTTGCTGGTAATGTCGAAAGCTAATTCCCGAGTGCGAGATACTGAATCAAGTTCAGCATGACGTCAACCTGTTGCTAACTAGCTAGTCCTTACGGCCGGGTTTCCAGCCTCGGGCTGCCGCTCGTGCGAATAGAACGATCGCCACGCCTATTGCACTGACCATTGCTGGCCATTCAGCTCCGAGTGGCCAGTCGGCATCAACGAAAAACGCCACCAATATGATCGTGATCAGCCCACTCAGCGCACCATGGCCGCTGCTCTTCGTCTTTGCGATCACTGCCATGCCGAGAGGCACCCCGATAAGGCCGCCCAAAGGCATGAGCGCAACCACAGCCCCGGCCCCACTCGCCAGTCCGGCTCCTCCCTTGAACCGATTGAACAGTGGGTACCAGTGGCCGAAGATCGCTGCCGCACCACCGATGATCCAGAGCTCTTCGGGTGCGCCCATCAACCATGCGGTGAGTATGGGAAGTGCGCCTTTGAGTCCGTCCGCGACAAACACGGCGGCGCCAAGTCGCTTGTCGACTCTGCGAAAAACGTTGGCTGCTCCGGGGTTGCCCGTGCCGGTCTCAAACAGATCAATACCAGCGCGCAACGTGAACAGCTTTGCGAAAGGAATTGAGCCCAACATATAACCGAATATCAGCATCGAAATGACGAGAGTGGCTGTGTCCATGTTGAGTATTCCCGAGCCGTAGCTGCGATCTAGAACGTGAGCATAAGCGCGACGTGAATTTGGCTAGATGATTCTAGTGCCGATATCTTCACCCTGAACGCAGGCTAACAATGCCCCGGCGCGTCGCCCATCAATGATGTGTCCCGACCCAACGACCGAAACAGCATCGGCACAAGCCTCGATTTTTGGGATCATCCCACCGGCAGCTATTCCACCAGCAATCAAATCCATCGCCTGCGAGCGCGTCATTCTTGGAATGAGACGCCTGCGAGCATCAAGAACACCCTCAACATCGGTCTGGAACACAAGGAAGTCCGCACGAACGGCCTTCGCTACGTGCCCAGCCGAGGTATCGGCGTTCACGTTCAAGATTCTGTCTTCACTTGACTCAGCAGGATAGAGGTGCAGCGCGGTTGGTGCTATCACGGGGATACCACCGGATTCGGTGATTGCTTCAACAGGCCTGGCGTTTGCTTTGACAATTTTGCCGACGTAACCGAGGTCAGGATCGAGCACTTCTGCCTGAAGCAGACCGCCCGAAACACCGGAAATACCGATCGCGTTCGCCCCTGCCGCCTGGAATTCAGCGACCAGCTGCGAATTGACGAGCCCCGCCAACACGGCGACGGCTACTTCGAGAGTTGCGCTGTCGGTGCGCCTGAGACCTTTGATGAACTCAGGCTGGATTCCCTGCTTGGTGACCCAATCACTGATCACCTTGCCGCCACCATGTACGACCACCGGCTTGGCACCCTGCTTCCAAAGATCGACAATGTCTGGAACTGTGCTGTCACCTTCGCCAAGAGTGCTTCCGCCGATCTTGATGACGATTTTCTTGCCCGAAACATCGCGCTTGTCCGAAGTGGTCATGCTGCCACCGTCAGACAATGAAAATACGAAAGATCGGGGTTAATAAGCATTAGCCTGTCCCCGCTGAATTGCGGCTTGCCAATCACGGCGATGTCCCTTTGATGATGACTACGTCGTGTAGGCCGAGTTAAATACCACGTACTCTTCGGTGAGATCGCAGCCCCACGCCATTCCGCGGCCATTGCCGACATTGAGATCGACCCGAAGCCTCACCTCGTCACTTCCAAGCGCGCTTACAACGCTCTGGATGTTGTACGCGATCGCTTCTCCATTGGCGACGATCTGAATATCGTTCACGTAGCAGTCGATCTTCGACTCGTCGAGCGTGATCTGTGCCTTACCGACGGCCATAAATATCCGACCCCAGTTGGGATCACGGCCGTAAACTGCTGTTTTGACGAGGAGAGAAGACGCGCATTCGCGAGACGCCTTCAATGCGTCGTCTTCGGTGTGAGCACCCTCGACTATTACTTCGATCAACTTGGTAGCACCCTCGCCGTCGCGAGCGATTTCGATCGCAAGGTGCTGGCAAACTTGAAGCAGGGCCTCGGCGAACGCTTCTGAAGCGTCGTCGCCACCAGAAATAACCGCTCCGCCGGCGGCGCCGTTTGCCATCAGCAATACCGCGTCGTTCGTGCTCTGGTCGCCATCGACATCGATCTGGTTGAACGAAAGCTTTACAGCAGCAGAGAGTGTTTGCTGTAGGAAAGCAGGGTCAACGTTGGCGTCAGTTGTGGTGAACGCAAGCATGGTCGCCATGTTCGGGTGAATCATCCCCGAACCCTTCGACACCCCACCAACGGTATGGGTCTTGCCATCGACATCGAACGATACTGCGATTTCCTTGGTGCGCTTATCTGTCGTGAGAATTGCACGTGCGAACTCGTTTCCGCCGTCTTCTTTCGGTGAAACCTGAGGGATGAACTCACGCATGAGTGCCATCGGAATTTCTACACCGATAACGCCTGTCGAACAAACCAATGTTTCTTCGGCAGTCACCCCGAGCTGCGTCGCTGCGAGCTCGGTCATCTCTTTCGCATCGGTTGTGCCCTGCTCGCCGACAGCCGTGTTTGCACAGCCGCTGTTTACTACTACGGCTCGAACTTTCTTATCGACTCCAACCCGTGAGCTCGTGAGCGTGACGGTTGGAGAGATGATGCTGTTCTGCGAGAAGGTACCTGCGACGCTACACGGCTGATCTGAGATCAATAAACCGATGTCGAGCTTGTCTGGACCGGGAGTTTTGATTCCGGCGAAGACTCCTCCAGCAGAAAAACCCCTGGCTGAAGTAACCGTGCCGTTTGGCACTGATGCGATAGGGAGAGTCATGGCAAATGTTGGCCTGATTCGTCGTTTTGGGGACGAAGTTCGTGAATGTTGAGCTAGTTGGTTGGTGGTTTGAAGCGACTGTAAGTTGAGGTCCCAACGAAGAGACGCCGCACCGGGGTTACAAGCGTAAAACGTTTCGTGCAGCGATGAGGCTGAATGAATCGGTTGGTGCTGAAATTTAAAAAGTGGGGCAGTTCAAATCGAACTGGGATTATAACATCAGAGGCGAAGCTGAACTCGAGACCGATTCCGTGACGGGTACTGAACTAGACGACGACGAGGAGGAGATCAACCTGGTCGAGTTCGAAATAGCGGACCGGACTAGCAACGACTCGGAGCCCGATGACGATGAAATACTCGTAGATGAGTCAGATTAAGACGATATCGCCCCGGGATTTATTGCCACTATTCTCGAAGGCAAAGACGTAGATCCGTCGCTCTAGTTGGCCCGAATTCACCATCGGGCTGCATCCCGGTTGCATCTAAGAAATTAGACAACCGAAGCAAGCACCGATTGCATGCCCAATAATGGAGCCTGTGGGAGTGTATTCACCGGAATGCCGCACTTTAATAGACGCAGTGTCTATCGACACAAATGCCGGGTGCTTCTAAGCTTGCCACTAGTGAACCGCATCGGAACAGGATCCGTATCAACGGGTGAGGGTATATGAGCGAAGTCAAACAAGTTGATGTTTTGATCGGCGGGCAAGGCGCTGCTGCGTTTGCTGCAGGCCTCTATTCGTCTCGATATCAGGTGGACACGTTAATTGCTGGAGAGCAGTTCGGTGGTGAGACCGCCATTGGTGGAACCATCGAAAACTATCCTGGGCAGCCCGATATCGATGGCTTCGATCTGATGATGAAGTTCAAGGAGCAGGTCGATAAACTCGAGACACCGACCGCTTACTCGAACCTGAAAACGATCTCCAAGAACGGTGATGTGTTCAGAGTCGTCCTCGATGACGATACCGAGATCGACGCAATATCTGTAATCCTTGCCGTCGGCCGTGAACGCCGGAAACTATCTCTCCCCAAAGAGGAAGAGTGGACCGGCAACGGAGTTTCCTACTGCTCCACTTGCGACGCACCGCTGTACCGCAACAAGGCTGCTGCGGCAGTTGTCGGTGGCGGCAATGCCGCTGTTGAAGGTGCGGTACTTCTTTCAAAATACGCAGCGACCGTTTACCTCGTTTACCGTCGTGACGAGCTGACACGCCCCGAACCAATTCTGCTGAAAGTTCTAGAACAGACCGACAACGTCAAAGTGCTTTACAGCACGGAAGTTGTGGAACTCCTAGGATCAGACGAGGCAGGACTTACGGGCATTCGCCTTAGCAAGCCATGGGAAGGCCAAGACGAATTGACCATCGACGGCCTGTTTGTAGAAGCTGGAGCCGATCCTAGGCTTGAAATTCCGAACCAGCTTGGTCTGGAGATCAACCCCGATACGGGCGAGGTCCATGTCGACCGGAGTTTGAAAACTTCAGTCGAAGGCATCTACGCAGCCGGTGATCTGACCGATGGGACCGATCTAAAGCAGACGATTACAGCTGCAGCGCAAGGTGCGGTCGCGGCGCTTTCTGCCTATCAACATGTGCAGGAAGTAAAGGCTGGAAGGCACGACGCGGTTCAAGCGTCACCAGCTGCAGTATCTGGTAGCTGACGCAGCGCGACCTGATTACTCGGCGATTCGGGCGTCCAAGCACGTAACAAACAGCCATTCCAGCTTAGGCTAGTGGTCGTCGAAAAAAATCGGAGAGAGTGAGGGTTACAAGATCCCCATATCTCGGAGTATGTCACCGGCGATAAGGAAGCACCCGGTGTGGAATCCGATCACGCTGAGACCGGTTCCCTGCGCTGTGTAACCGGACGGGTAGAGCCCGGAAATATCGACTGATTCAAATGTCGCCTGGTCGACGACTAGCTGGTTTAGCTGAAAGCGGAAGTTGTCACGCTTGGCGTGAAAAGTGAGGTCATTCCCAAATGCGTTGAGCAGCTCGTAATCAGGATCACCACCGATCTCGACCACGACGTGATCGACCTGCAAAATAATTGGCCCGTCTGCTGTTCGAATCGCCACAACCCCATCCGGTTCGAATGCTGTCACGTTCGATCCATAAAGCAGCCCCATACGTTCCTGATCACTCGACAGGATTTCAGCCCAGCGCTGATAGTAAGGCAGGTGCTGAGAGTCATTGATCAACTTTAGATGCGCCTCGGGTTGCTGACGCATGGTGTAGACGACGACACGTCCGTCATCGTGGAGCTCCTGTGCGGCCCAGTCAGCAGATCTCCCTCCGCCAACCACCAGTACGCGCTCGCCCGGATAGTCGGTGGGGTGTGTGTAGGCGAGCGAAACATAGTCGCGATCCGCGCCGGGAGCACTTAGCTTTCTTAGGGCAGAGCGTGGACCAACTCCAAAGATGAGATAGTCGCACGAGTAGGTGGTAGTGTCGCCCGTCGATTCGTCTAGTGATTCGACTATGAACCGGGCGTTCACTTTGGCGTCGGCAGGCCGGATGTTCGTGACCTTCATGCCGGTACGTATATAGGGATTCAGACCAAGCTCTTCTGCGCACGCCTGATAATACGGCACAAGGTCATTGCGGTGCACGAGCGCATTCGAGTCGCGCTTACGCCCTGTCTCCTCATAAAACCTTCTGATCGGATAATGGGATAGCTCCATCCAGTGAGCAGGTCCCAGCGTCATCTGCTCACGTGGAACTTTGTTCCATAATCCGCCGGGGCCGTCGGTCGAGAGCATCAACCAGTCGACACGATCCCGTTTTGTAAATTTTAGAGTCCATTCGTCGAGCGGCAATGCGTCCTGAATCGGGTGGTGCCGCATCCGGAAGAACTCGATCGGCCGATGTCCTCGCCCCAGCAGTTCATGCGGGTCGAGGGCCAGCGGAGATTCTTGGTGCTGTCGAGCCAGTGTTTGAACTTCATCGGAAGGAAACTGGTAGTTGCCTTCGAAGCGTGGATGCCAGCCTTCAAGAGTGGCTGCAACACCGAGCCCACCGGGACCGCCCCCGGTAATTATCACGCTGTGGTGCTGCAAGTTTTAGTGCTCCTGAAGAGTCGCATGTGCTCGAAGGTCAAGCCAAGAACAAGAAGTAGGTGTGGCGTAAAAACACCCGTCTCGAGATCGATACCGGGTGCTGCTATCCGAAATTTATATCGAGGCTACGATTCTAAAGAATGGATGTAGCCGATGCCGGGCGGCATTAATACGGCCGTCTGCTCGATCGCCTAGTTAGAATGGGTAGCAGGAACCCATGATCGTCGCCTATAGCAATGTGAATATCAAACCGGTGAAGCGAGGAAAAACTTCTCTAGCATTTAAAATGGGGGTGCCAGATGGCGCGAAATTAAGAGCCGTACGTGCTTCGCTTTGATGTATTTGAGGATGCCTCCAACGAGAATGTTCTCTACTGTTACGAGGCATACGTGGACGAGGCGGGATTCGAGAAGCACAAAGCGTACCCACGCCGTTCCAAATGTGGGCCAGTGGATTACGAGACGAGTGTGTTGCGTCGACCGAAAACCTGCTTTCGGAATGATCAACCCCAATCTGTACAACAGCAGAATAGATACTGAAAAGGTCTGACGAATTGAAATGTCTTGCAATTCGCGCGGGGCTAATCTCGCTCTTCGCACTCGCGGTCACCGCCTGTGGCTCGTCCGACGCTGATGACGAAGGGTTTGTGCGAGTTCTGCCGCAGGGGCCAACGCTCGAAGTATCTAATTTCGAATTCGCTGAACTAAAGATAACCACGCAACACCCGGTACCAGACTTGCCCGGAGCGCTCGATGCTTGGACGGCGTTTCGAAGAGCCAGCAATGGATTGAAACCTGTGGACTTCGAACTCCGCTTCTACCCCGATCATGCGACCGCCATCGCTGACGGTGTTTTTTACGCAGATGATGTCTCAGGACCAGATGGAAAAGTATTGAGAACAAACGCTGCATGGATCGAAGGATACAGAGATCGTCAGTATCGCCAGAATAACGCCGTGACGCCGAACTACATGGACTATGTCATCTACGGGAACACCATTATCTTGTGTGGCGGGCTATCAATTCTTGATTCCCAAACCGCCTGCCTTTGGATGCTCGATCGATTGGACGGAGCATCGTAGCACGAGCTCGATAGCGGATTCACCGAAGAACGAAGCGAATCATTCGTCCGTTGTTGCTTTCCACCACGCCCGTAACGTAGTCGCGACCGTGCAGATGCCAGCTGCTAGATTCGCCTGGTTCACCGATCAGGTTCCAGATCTTCATCCGGTCGTTTTCGAACGGTACATCAGTCGCAATTTCGCCTAGCTTTTTGCCATGTGATCCCACGGCGCGCCTCCCGTTCATATTAGTTTGAGCGGATTATAGGCGGGCAGTTTTGCTATCTCATAATGGCTACGGGGCTACAACACGATTCGATTCTTCAGCACGTCCATGTCGAGTTCAACTCCAAGACCGGGGCCGGTTGGAGGTGTGATGAAGCCGTTTTCGAACGCCAGCGGTTCTTTGAATATCGTCTTGTGGAGCGGACCCTGATTTGCTTCCTGAATAACGAAGTTTGGTGAGCAGGTGTCGATCTGAATGGCAGCTGCCGCAGCGATAGGTCCGCAGTACATGTGCGGAGCGATCATCGCGTAGTGCGCCTCGGCAATAGCCGCGACCTTCTTTGCTTCGAGAATCCCGCCCGCCTGTCCAACATCGATCTGGATTATCGACGCTGCACCTTTTTCGATCAGCTGTGAGAATTCGTACTTTGTCGCAAGTCGTTCACCGCTGGCGATCGGAATGCTCGTGTGGGCTGCGACTCTGGCCATTTCATCGTAGTTCTCGGGTGGTACCGGCTCTTCAAACCAGAAGGGGTTGTACTCCTCAAGAATGTTGGCCACCCGAATGGCTGAATAGGTGGTCAGTTGGCCGTGAGTACCGATACCGACCTCAAGATCGTCACCAACTTCCTTGCGAATCGCTTCGAAGATGTTTGCCGCTTTGCGAATTTCTGGGAGTGAGATGTCACGTGGCCCGGGGTGCAGGGGTGAGAACGGATCGAACTTGCAGGCAGAGTTGCCTTCTTCGATCAGCTGCCGGGCGATTTCGCCGGCCCGCTCCGGACTATCCTGCCAGCCCGACGGCATGTAGGCGTAAGCCCGAAGCTTCTCGTGGAACTTCCCGCCAAGTAGGTTGTAAATGGGCTGATTCGAAGCCTTGCCTACGATGTCCCAGCACGCCATGTCGATTGCTGCGAGCACTGAGGTGTAGTGGAGTGATGGGTGGCGATAGTCGTGTCTACTCCCGTAGGCATCGGACCATATCTTCTCGATGTTGAACGGATTCTGGCCGATCAGAAACGCCTCGCAGGTCTCGTGGATCAACTGGATCTGCGAAGTGAACTCTGTCCACCCGCTGCGGTTAAACGAGCTTCCCGTCACCTTCTCGCCGAGTCCCGTGATTCCCTCGTCGGTTTCAACTTCAAGGAAAAGGAAATACTTACCACCGATGTACGGCTCTTCATTTTCGACAACAGTTGTCTTGACGCCAGTGACTTTCAATTTGGTTCCCTCTCAGCAGATTCCCGATGCGATTGCGTGCAGCCGGGAGTGTATACCTGCCGAGGATGACGGGTGCGCACCGAAATTTGAGCAAACTGAATCGCCCGGGATCATGGGTAAGTGGGTGCAGGTATTGGTTGTCTAGTCGAGTTCGCGGGTGACGATGCGATCGGGCTTCAGTTGGATGATCCCTCTGCGATTCCCACGTCCGTGTACAACTTCCATGTACGGGTTGAACTCTTCTGGCGTCTTGTACTTGTGCACGATCGCAGTGGTGATCGGTAGCGGAACCTCTTCTACCGATAATTCGGCAACGCCCGAAACGTAGATGTACTTGCCGTTCGGGTTGTCGATTATTCCGCTGCAGCGTTGATCCCTTTTCAGATTCCGCCACTTGGCTGTGGTGAGAGTGGTCGAAATGATGAACATATCGTCACGCCACAAAAACCAGACCGGCGAAAGTTGAGGACCAGAATCTTTGCGCAGCGTCGCCAGGATCAAGTTTGGCTCGCTGGCGAGAAACTCTTCGACTTCCGGTGTGATTGTGCTGTTGGTCATCTACTCACTCCCTTGCGGATCGACCGCGCTCGCCAGTGCGGCACAGCGATCAAACGAATGTCCTGGGTTCGCCCCCTCGCAGAGCATCACCATGTTGCCGTAGATGGCGTAGCCGCCGTACTTGGGCTGAACGCTGCCGCTGCCGTGCGTGCCGATGCGGCCAGCGAAAAAGTATCGACGATCTTTCACTCCCTGGTTCCATCGAGCATCTTCCGGTTCGAGAATTGCGTTTTCACCAGCGCCTTCATCAGCGAACGACGGTCCGAACTCGACAGCGTCGGTATGACTGGCATAAAAACGGATCTCGAACTCCTTGGCGTCACCGCCGCCGGGCTTCCAGAATCCAAACCACGCTGCCGTAGCACCCGTCAGACCCCTAACGTCGTATTCCTTTGAAATCTTGAAGTTGATCGAATCGAAATCGTCGATCGTGAAAACCCGCTCGCTTGGAGTTATCTTCTGGAAGATTTCCTCAGGACTTGAGCCGCTCTCGCTCGACCCGCATGCGGTGATAATAACTGTAAGAAACAGTGAAATAAATAGCGACAGACGTAGGCTCTTCAACAGCATGCCTTACTGGTAGAGGAAGATAATTGCTTCAATGTCGAAATCATAACTCGAAGTCGAATGCGAGGCGATCTGAATGGGTTTGAGATTGTTGCTGTTGGTCATTGTGATGTTGGTGAGCCTGTCGGCCTGCGCGCATGAAGAGCAGGTGACGCCGGATGGTGTGGCACACCTGAAGCTACTTGAGGCGCATCTTGACCGACCTGCAAACGACTCAAATATCGAACTGTTGACAATCGATTGTGGTCAAATCGGTGTCTGGATAAGTAGTGCCGGTCGAGACGGCGAGATAGTCGATGCGATCTGCAAGAAGGCGATAGTCAATCGTGACTGGGAACGCGCCGGCGAGATGGTGCAAGACGCGTTTCCGTCTGAAGAGTAATCGGCAATATATAGCTGTGGAGCAGCCATGATCTGCAGTCTGGATAACGCTCACGGAACCGGGTTGCTACAAAAAAACCCCAACCGAAAATCATGTTCAGTTGGAGCCTAGTTTGCGAAATATGGTCGGGGTGCTCGGATTTGAACCGAGGACCTCTTCGTCCCGAACGAAGCGCGCTACCGAGCTGCGCCACACCCCGACTTGTCGAGCTACTCGATTATAGCGGTGGATTAGCCGAGGATGGTGAGGGGTTCTAGTTAGTGACGTTCCTAAAGTAAACGTGACCCGTCACACCGGCTTCACGATCCAATCGGGGTCTTCACCTCGGACGACTCGTCCGGCGTTCTCCATCGTGAACTGGGCACCGTTCAATTCCGACTCCAACGCTCGTGTAGCCAGGTGAGGGGTAACCACCACGTTGGTCATTGTTGGTAGTGGGTTGTCGGATTCGATTGGCTCGATCTCTGTGACATCAAGTCCAGCAGCAAAAATTTCCTTCGATTCCAGCGCTCGGATCAAAGCATTTTCATCGACCACCGGTCCACGGCAGGTGTTGATGAGAATAGCCGTCGGCTTCATCATTTCGAACTCGCGATCGGACATCATGTGAGTAGTGACACGATCCTGCGGGACGTGAAGCGTGATGATGTCGCAGGTAGAAACCAACTCATCGAAGCTAACTCGTGTTGCTTCGGTAGCCGCCACATAGTCAGCAGGGTGCTCGATCACATCGTGATACACGATTTCGCACTCCCACCCGGCGAGCCGCTTGGCAACTCGTGATCCGATTCTGCCGAGC
>JAPYUK010000032.1 GCA_029936155.1 Dehalococcoidia bacterium
CTGCCGAAGCCCCTGCAACCACAAGCCCAGCCTCGGCCCCGGTGTACTCGGCAATTAACGCTCCTGCTCGCCTGTTGAGCTCGTGAAAATCGATGAACGCGTTGGCGGCGTCAGTCATTGCGTCTTGAACTTCCTCGGGCATTCGGCTGCCGCCAAGAATCGTTACCCAACTTCTCCCGTTAATCACTTTTTTCAGACCGAGAGCATCGAACTGTTTCGATCCGGTCGAGTTTTTTGATGTCATTCGATCTGCTCCATGGCTATTAGTACACTTTCAAAAAATTCCTGAAAAATCGCGGACGTAATTTCCGCTGTTGGCGATCATTCACGAAGAGTTTTGGTCACTTCTAATAACGATCTTGAAATTGAAGAAGCAGTCGTAAACGCTTCTAAAATTTCGTTATCTGATTGGCGTAGTATCGAGCTATTTACGTGCATCAATGGGATCGGCCACTCGACGCTCGGCCATGGAATTGAAATCCCTGAATCGAGCAGGGAGTCGATAAACCTATCTGTATCTATCGGAGGATCAAGCTGCAATTCGAAGACGTTTGATCCGTGTTCGAACTGGCCGATTTTGACTCCAGGCAGTTCGTTGATCAGTGCAAATAGTGTTTTAGCTTTTGCCAGCGACTCGTCGAAACGCTCGATGAAACCATCCTGTCCGTTCATCGCTAGTGCGGTTGCTATATACGCCGAAGGTAGGCCTCCACCGAACATGCGACGATCGTGATACATGCCCTCGATGAACTCACGAGGGCCGGCCAGAATCGCTCCGAATGGCGATCCGAAATACTTCCATGTCGACACGTACACACTGTCGAACAGTTCGGTATATTTCTTGATTGCGATACCCGTAGCGGCCGACATCATGTACAGCCGTGCGCCGTCCAGGTGAACCGGAATTCCGGCTTCACGACAGAGCTTTGTCACTGAATCCAATTCGCCCCACGGTACTACCTGGCCCGCCTGGCGCCTCACCGGACTTTCTATCGATACGGCGCCAATAGAATTTAGCACTCGCCCAGTTACTGACAGAACGATTGCTTTCTGAAGCTCTTCGGCTGTGAAGTACGGTTTTCCAGCGGCCAATGGAATGGTGCTTAGGCCGCTGAGCCTCGTCAGGGCATCTCCTGCATCCTGATAGATGTGACTTTGCTCTTGGAGCACAACTCGTGCTTTGGTACGGCTGTGTCGACGCAGAGCAAGATGATTCGCTAGCGTACCGGTTGGCATCCAGATTGCGGCCTCTTTGCCGAGTTCATCGGCCATGTGATGCTCAAACGACTCAACGTTTCCGCCCAACGAATAGATGTCAGGGTGAAGCTCGCCTCCTTCATGCAACGCAGTGAGCCGTTCGATGATTGCCCGCGGTGTTTGAGGTTCTCCGTCGCCTGAAAACACAACTGAGTTAGGACTAGACATCAACCGGGCTCGCTTGGCAGCAGAATCTAGTATTTCGGTCGTGGTATTCATCGTCAATCAACCGTCTTTGCGTGTTGCTGAGTTTGGTGGTTTTACGCTGTCCAGGGATTAGTCGGTGGAGTCGACGTCCAGTCATCGCGTGACCGTGCGTTTTTGTCCCACACAACCTGCCCATCCTTGATTGTCATTTGGCACACGATTCGTTTGTTAGTTCGGAACGCCCTGCTGCCGGATCCATTGTCGGTAAGACCGAAGTCGCCTTCAGCGACTTCCAATACCGCGATATCGGCAAAAGCGGTTTGCCCAATATTGCCTAGCTCGGGATGGCCGATGGTTTGCGCCGGGATCCAGGTCGAACGAGTGATGATGTCTGGCAGATCCATACCCAGTGCCATCAATTTGGTCATCGTTTCGGGCATTGTGCCTTGATTCACCAGGATGCTAGACGTGTGCATGTCGGTCGAAACAGTGTCGGGCGGGAATCCCTGTTCAATGGCGTGCTTGGCAATTCGGAACGAGAAACTTCCCGCTCCGTGCCCAACATCAAATTTGACTCCTCGTTCTCGAGCTTCGAAGAAGTACGGTTTCACCTTGTCATTGGAGTCGATCATTGGCTTGTCGAATCCGTAACAGTGGGTGGTCATATCACCGGGGCGGAGGTGCTCTAACAACATTTCGTTGTTTGGGCGAGATTTGATTGGAGCCTGGTCGACCATAACGAAGACGCCAGCGTTTTTGGCGGCCTGCACACCCCGATCTAACGGTTGCCAGCCGGGCCCACGATAATGGGCGACTTTTACTCCAACGATGCGATCTGGACGTTGAGCGATTTTCGCTGACGTAAGGTCAACCGACATTCCTTCAAGATCCTGCTCAGGCAACCCAACCATTCCTTCGCCTGCGATGTTCAGTAAGGCAAACACATTTGTCTTGGCGCTCGAGATTATTTTCTCGTCAAAATCATCGAAAGTTAGGTGTCCTGATCCGCCCACATCTACTGCAGTTGTGGTGCCTTCTGGTAAGCAGTGTGCATCGGGATGAACCGCCGCAACATACCCGTAAAAATGAGCATGTAAGTCAATCAGACCAGGTGTAACGATAAGTCCGGTAACGTCAGCAACACGGCTTGAACATGCCGGAGAAATATCCTTTTCAACGAGCGAAATATATCGCCCCACGATCGCCACGTCGAACAATCCATCGACGTTGTTTGCGGGGTCGATAACATGCCCGCCTTTAAGGAGTAAATCGTACTTTGCGGACGCCTTGATTGCCGTTGCCAAGAGAACCTCAAAATCATACTAGAAAATTATGTGATTTATTAATTCGATACTCTGCGACATATTAGTCTTGCTGAGGTAATTAAGGCAGGTTCTGCGGACGAAATTTACCAAATAACGACGATGTTTTAGGGTAATTTCTCAAAATTTCCTGCATCGGAATTCGTAACGGTATTCCGCGTAATTATTGAGATCGGACTAAATACGAAAATGGTACGCCTTGATGCGATGAGTTATGACGGAAAATCGTCTTGTGAATTCCACGTCTTATTTAGCGTGGAAGAAAGTGTCGCTCGCGCTTGGCGAAAAATAGGCTGTTTAGGCAATTCCCAGCGTTTGAACAGATATTGACTGGTTTTGGTAACTAGCCGCGCATACAAGAGCGTTATGTAGCGTATTAGTGAGGCTAACATGGGGCGGAATCAATAAACATTTAAGGGTACATTTTAGTGCAATCTGAGGTTCAAATGGCGGCCGAGCAAACAACTGAACGGATTTACGATCTCCTTCTCAAAGGCGGCCGCGTTATCGACCCCGCAAACAACGTCGATGGATTGTTCGACGTGGCGATTGTGGGGCGATTCATTGCGCTCGTCGATAAGGATATTTCGCCAGACCTCGCCAAAACGGTTGCGGACGTCAGCAGACACGTGGTTACGCCGGGTCTTATCGATATTCATGCACACTTTTTTGGGATCAAAGGGGGCGTGCTTCCTGACGCACATTGCCTGCCACAAGGCACAACGACTGGTGTTGATGCCGGTGGTTCAGGGCATCGAACGTTTGATGAATTCAACGACACGATCATCACCCAATCGCTCATGAATGTATTCGCACTGATCAACATCGTCGGTAAAGGGATGATTGGCGAACCCGAACAAGATCTCGAAGATATGGATGTCGAACTAACAGCCGCAAAAATCAATCAACGCCCCGACCGAATAGTCGGGGTAAAAGTCGCCCACTATATGGGGCCGGGATGGGAGCCGCTCGATCGCGGTCTTGAAGCCGCTGGAGATGGTGATGTATTTTTGATGGTCGATCAGTCACCGATTCATGCCCGTCCAATGAAAGAAATGATGCTCGATCACCTTCGCCCAGGCGATATGGTGACTCACTGTTACGCGCTCAGCAAACCAATGACTGATGCCGACGACAAAGTTAAGGCGTATTTCTTTGAAGCGAGAAACCGCGGCGTGAAGTTCGATGTCGGACACGGCTCTGGAAGTTTCTCGTTCCGCATCGCCAAAGCTGCTATAGAACAGGGGCTTCTGCCGGATACTGTTTCTACCGATATGCATGAGCCAAGCATCATGTTCAATCAGGCGACCATGCCCGAAACGATGACCAAGTTACTAGCATTAGGTATGGATTTGGCTGACATCGTGAAGAGGTCTACATGGGATCCGGCAGTGGCGATTGGTCACCCCGAACTCGGAAATCTGGGCCAAACAGCCCTCGCCGATATCGCAGTGCTCGAAATTGCTGAAGGTGATTTTGGGTTGACCGACAATGGAACTGGCCATCGGGTTTTTCCGACTGACAAACGAATCGTGTGCCAGATGACGATCATGGGCGGCAGAGTTGTTTGGGATAAGAACGGTAAATCACGGGAAAGCTGGACAGCCACCCCGCCAACAAATCCGGCGCTGGCTTAGGCATTGAGTCCTGAACCAAGAGTTGAAGTCCCGGCGGGATTAGCAAAAATTACCACCGGAGTACTAAACCTGCAGGGCAACCAAAAAGACCTGCAGATCTAGCACACCGGTGATGAAATATTAGCCGAGCACTTCGGCTAATCTGGCTCCCAGAACGGGGCCTTCGCCGGGCTGAAGATTTATCGGATTGACCGACATCGCATCTTCATTGGCGTCATATGTCATGAACACTCGCGGCTCACCATCGAGTAGCCGCTGAAGCAGTTCCTTAGGATTGCGACCCGATTCACTCGACTTCAGCCCGATCACAAGCGTCGGCACGTGGTACTTCGACGCCGTTAGCTTGATCGACATATCGATCCCCCGCACGTTCTTCAGTTTTTCCTGAATCGGTGCCAGAGTCTCTCGATACGCCGCGAACTGAGCTTCGTCATCGGACTCCATGAACAGCTTCAACGCTGTGTGCAAACCAATCATTTCGTCCTTGGTCACCTTTTGGGGCCGACCGATCGAATGGTTCGGAGCCGTGTTCAAAGTCGCTGCTTCAATCAAGTCTTTCCTGCCGAACAGAAGACCCGCGCCCTGCGGACCACGAATGTACTTTCCACCAGACATCGTTACGAGGTCAGCGCCATCATCGATATATTTTCGTAAATTTGATTTCGGCGGCAACATAGCCGCGGCATCAACGATAACCGGCACACCGCGCGCATGAGCGATTTCGGAGACTTCGCTCAATGTCAGACCATTGGTTAGTACGCCAGGACCGAACAAGTACGCGACGGCAGCGGTGTCGTCGTTGATCGCAAGATCAAGTTCTTCAGCTAAGCAACCGTTTACCGAGCCAGCCTCATTGAACTTTGCGCCGGCGAATGTGTACATATCGCTGTATCCGCCGCGATGAATTTTCTGAATTGCGAGTTCGTTTTTCATTCCGGTGGTGTTCGGCAGTTGTCGAACAAAACCCACGTTTTTTCCGGTCATACATGCAGCAATCGAAAGCACGACGCCACCGGCTGCTCCACTAACAACCATGCCACCTTCGGCACCAGTGACTTGCGCAATATACTCACCGACTTTTTCATTGAGCTCGACTAGCCCGACGAACGAAGTTGAAGCCATAGCCATAGCCTCGACTACCTCGGGTCGCGGCATAGAACCACCGAACGAAGTAATTGTTCCGGCGGCGTGAATTACGGGTTTGATTCCGAGTTCTTCATAAACACGGTTATTAGTGGTCACGTTTCAAGTCTTTCGGTTTTCTATACGGCCTGTATACCTTCGCCTGCCATAATACCGGTGCACTCGGAATTTTCGACAACCAATTGCCCGTTCACGAGCACGTGCGGGATTCCGATTGGGTGCATCATTGGGTCTTCGAAGGAAGAGAGGTCATTGATCATTTCTGGGTCGAATATACAAATATCGGCACGGAATCCTTCCCGAATTTCACCACGCTCGGCAAGTCCGAATCGTCGTGCAGGATTTTGCGCCAATCGCTGTACAAGCTGCTCGACCGGGTATCCATGCCTGCGACGGAGCCGGCCCATTATTCGAGGAAACGTGCCCCAGGCACGTGGGTGCTGAAGGCCGCCAACTGGAATTGCATCGGAACCAACCATGTAGTCGGGCCGGTCTAGAAGACTCATAACGTCTTCTTCAACAGCACGCCATAGGCGAGCACTGCCCGGCGGCACTCCACGAAGTCCGCAAGAAAAACGCTCTTCGAGCATCACTTCACAGATCATCTGTTCGATCGACGAATCCCGCTCAGCGGCAACGTCTCCGAAAGTCATACCCTCGTAATGCCGGTTTTTTTTCGACGCGATCCAAGTCCAGCTGTAGTTGTGCAATAACGAGGAATCTTTTGATTCGAGTTCGCGCACTAACATCGCCTTGGTTTCTGTATCAGCCAGTCGCCTCAGAGCAACTTCAGTACCACCTTCGTGGAACCAGCTTGGGAAGTGAGCTAGAGGGTGCCCTGAGCCGACCGGGTAAGGGTACAACTCAAGAGTTACATCGACACCATCATCTTTAGCTCGCTCGATCGGTTCCATGATTTCGTCGATACGACCTGCGTTGTCAGCGCTCGTTCGATAGTGCTCGATGTGAACCTTTACACCAGAACGTCGCCCGATCTCCAGTGCTTCCTCAACACCACCACCGAAATATGCACGATCGACATTGTGATTACGTGTGTGGATCGAAAACGCCTTGTCGTATCTGGCTGAGATTTTACATAGCTCTACCAGTTCTTGTGAATCGGAGAACGAATTCGGGTAGTACGAAAGGCCAGTTGCGAATCCACATGCACCCTGCTCGAAAGATTCTTCCATTTTGCGAATTGCGAGCCGAAGCACTTCGCCCCGCAGCGGAACATCTTCCATCCCCACTGCACCCAAACGAATCGGGCCGTGCCCCAGAAACATCGCCACGTTCGGAGCCGTTTTGTGGTGATAATTATTTAGAGCAGAGCCTATCGACGACATATCGAGATCTTCTGGCGGTAGGCCAAGAAGTCCTGATAGATACTGTCGATACATCAGGTACTCTTTACGCTGGAGCGGAGCGTACGTTAGCCCATCGGGGCCAACTATCTCAGTAGTGATACCTTGCCGTACACCTTCAGCATGCTGACCGTCATTAAGCAGTGCTCCATCGGAGTGAGCATGCGTATCGATGAAGCCAGGGGAGACGACGTGGCCTGATGCATCGATACGTTTCGAAGCTTCGGCCGCGCTCAAATCGCCAATTGCAGTTATCTTAGTATCGGTGATTCCGATGGAATTTTCAGTTCCGGGTGCCCCGGTACCATCGACAACCAGTCCATTTTCGATTATTACGTCAAACTGCATAACCTGTTACTCACTCCTTCAGCAGTTGAATTAGTCCAACTGGCTAAGTCGTGGATCGAATCTGTCGCGGAGCCAGTCACCGAGGAAATTGAACGACATCACGATCAGGAAGATCGCAACGCCAGGCATGATCGACATCCACCAGGTGGATGTCAGGAATTTCTGCCCTTGAGCAATCATCAAACCCCACGTAGGCACCGATGCTGGAACACCGACTCCTAAGAAACTCAATCCGGCTTCAGCGATGATCATCGAACCTGTCCGGAGTGTGGTTATCACGATGACCACGTGCATCACATTCGGAAGTAGATGACGCATAATAATCCGAAAATCGGAGGCGTTCATCACGCGGGACATTTGGACGTACTCTCTTCCTCTCAAGGAAAGAACTTCACCACGAATATTTCTTGAACCTGCCGACCACGAACTTAAAGCGAGCAATGCCATCACCATGCCTAAGCTTGGCCCGACACTAATCGCCACGATTAACGCGATTAACAAGAACGGCAAAGACGACCAGAGATCCACGAGTCGCATTAGGATTTCATCGACCATCCCGCCGTAGTAACCTGCCACGATTCCAGTAGCAGTTCCCGCGATCAGGCCAAAAGCAACTGCCACAGCGGCTACGAACAACGAGATTCGAGCTCCGTACAACATTCGGGTGTACATATCGCGGCCAAGGTTGTCGGTGCCAAGCCAGTGGGCCGAATCACCGCCATCCAGCCACACAGGCGGAATATTTCGTGCACGAAGGTCGCCCTTTTGTGGCTCGTACGGAGCCAATAAAGGAGCGAATACCGCACTAATTACGATCACGAACAAGATCACGGCAGGAATGACCGGCCAGCGCTTCATAAAGCGGAAGAAACGACTCGGAATATCCGTGAATTTGCGAGACGACGTTTGAGTCGTGACGGCTGTAATTGTTGACCGCTCAGTCATATCGGATTCTCGGGTCAATAACTGCGTAGAGAACATCTGCGAGGAAGTTCATAAAGACATAGGCCGAACCAAACAGAAGTACAACTCCTGCGAGCACGGGGAAGTCGTTATCTAATGAGGCTTGAACAGCCAACCGTCCGATACCAGGCCATGCGAATACCGCTTCAACGAATACGCTGCCCGTAATAAATGATGCAAGCACCAACGCCGATACAGTCAAAGGCTGTATGAGCGCGTTTCGCAATGCATGCTTCCAAATAACTTTCTGACCTCCGACACCCTTTGCCCGTGCGAGTTTCACAAACTCAGAATCAAGTACTTCGAGCATCGAGGATCGGGTCAATCTCAAATACGATGCCCATGGGTCGAACCCGAGCACCATCGCAGGCAACACAAAATAAGAAATCTGAGTCCAGAACGGATCGGTTGATGGTGCCTTCGTCGCTGGAGGTAGCCAATCTAATCTCACCGCGAAGACAAGAATCATCAGGATCGCCAGCCAGAAGGCTGGGGTCGCTTGGCCGACTAGAGCAAGCGTGCGAGTTAGATAGTCCCATGCAGAGCCGCGCTTGACAGCCGATAACACCCCCAATCCCACACCGGGTATCGAGGCTAATATCCAGGCTAATCCAGCTAACTGAAGCGTGGCTGGCAGCCTGTCGCCAATCATACTCGTAACCGCGCGTTGTGCTGCGATGCTCTCGCCCAGATCACCACGAACGATGGCGCCCATCCATTTCAAATATTGAATGTGGAACGGACGATCAAGTCCCCACTTCTCTCGAAGTTTCTGGAGTGTGTCTTCACTAATTCCGTACGAGTCATCTCTGACGTAAATGAGAAGGGGATCTGGCCCCATTCTCGAGAGACCGAACACGACGAACGTTATTCCCCATAGTGTGAGCAGAGCGAATATTGCGCGCCGGATGAAAAATTTTCTCATTAAGAACCTAGATGATTACCTAAAATGGCCGATTCCGCAAAATACTATCTGCAGAACCGGCCATTTTAGGAGGAGGAATTTACTACTTCAGCCTAATAAACTCAGGTGAGTTGCTGGTCTGCCGCAGGCCCAATTCCATGTCCCAAGAGGCGATTGCATTGGGATTGAACACGAGCAAGCTTGGAGACGCAACGATACCGAATCCAGGCAACCATTTCCGAATGTAGTCAGCGTAAGCATTATTCAGGTCGATCCGACCGGAAAGCGATGCCTCTGCAGAAACGTTCAGGTAGTTCGCTGTTGACTCTGGGTTCTCCAGACCATGGCTCTTGCCACCGCGGGCGAGTGCGCTCATCTGGATACCACGTGGCCAGTCCCAAGGAGTACTTGCGTAGTTCTCGAGCGGTCCCGTGTCAGTCCACGCCTGAGTTGCAGACCTACCAACCAAAGTTGGGCGGAATACAGCGTATTCGTAGTGGAGAACGTCAGTGCTCACACCGATTTCTTCCCAGAAGATCGACACGTTGTCGCCGATCTCACCGTAGAAGTGACCAATTGGCCATGCAAACATCGGCATGCTGAATCGCTTACCAGAGGAGTCCCGTGGGAATCCAGCCTGGTCCAGAAGGGCTTCCGCCATTGCTGGGTCGTAATCGATCTTCCACTTGTCATCCCAGTTTTCGTTGTTGATGTCGAAGTAGGGGATGTATACCGGCCAACCAAGACCGCTCAATGCAGCTTCGTTGATCAAGTCACGGTCGATCGACATGGCAAGCGCAGTTCGGACCAGGCGAGCCTGTTCCATATCATTCATGCCATCTGGGTTGTTGCTGTCATCCGGCTTGTGCGGGTTACCAAGCCAGGGAAGGTCGTGAGTGTATGTCACGATTTCTAGCTCATCACCTGTTGTTGGGTGATTCGTTTCCCACAAGTTACCGGCGAACATCATTGTCACCATTCGAGCAGAACCAGACCCTTTGGCTGTCATACCGATTCGCTGGGCTTCAGAAACGTTCGACACACTGATGTCAGAAATGTCGGCGTCACCTGTCGCAAGCTGTGCAATTCGCACAGTTTCGTCAGGAACCGCGATCCTCGTGATCGAAGAGACTTCCGGTGTTGCACGCCAGTGATCTGCCACTGCAGTGAAAACTGTTCGGTCACCTCGTGCCCACGAAGTCATTTCAAACGGACCAGTTCCAACCAAGTGTTCCTGGTTCCAGTCTTCACCCTCGGTGTCGTAAGCATTCTTGCTGACGATACCGGCACCAAGACCGTCCTGACCGAAGAACCATGTGTCCCAACGAGGGTCAAACGCTTCCCAGTTGATTCGCACTGAGTGGGTTCCTGTCTTTTCGGTTGGGTTAGAGCCTAAGAATCCAGCCCATGTACCTGATCCATCTGTAATAGAGATGTTTCCTGTACCAAGAGTTTCCGAAAGATTCGGGTTCGTGTCGTTGATAGACCAGACCAAATCATCGGCCGTCAATTCGCCGTAACCACCGTGGAACTGAATTCCAGAAACGATTGTGACATCGACATAGGTTGGTGGTGAGTTCGCAGAGTCAAGTGACCACGATTCTGCGAGGAGCGGGGTTGCCGGTCCTCCATCGTGAGTTGGCTTGAACAGGGTCTCAACCACGCTCATCATTTTAGCGCCACAACACAAGTTGCCGGCGTTAAATCCGCTTCCAATGCCGCTGTCGGCATTGGTTGACCAATTCAGCTGGCCTGAAGCTTGCTTCGAAGGTGGCGCAGGCTTGTCAGCAGGAACAGGTGTAGCAGTCGCCGGTAGTACCGGTGTTGCTGTCACGATGACCGTTACAGAGTCGCCCTTTTCGGTCACGACGACGGTTTCTACAACCGTGTCACCCTTGACCTGTTTCTCGACCACGACGGTCTCGACGACTGTGATGGTCTCACCGCCACAAGCAACCACTGCCATCGCTGCAAGAGCGAGCATCAGTAGTGTGAGCTTGGGCAATACGTTCATGTATCTCAATGTATTTCCTCCATCATCGTTCGTGCACAAGCAGAACAATGGTTATTTCCGCCCGGATTCAGAAAACAGCACCGATAGCTGGTGACGCCAATTAAAGGGCGACATGCACCGGCTTCCTTAAATCAAAAGACGAATTTCATGGGCAATTTTGCGCTGAGCGATGGGAGCCACAAGGTAACGAAAGTAATCAATAGGGTGACTTTAGTTACTACTACCGGCAAAAAAGTCATCTAAATCCGGCATGTTCTTACGTGAAACCGCCAAATTACGCACTCAACATGGATATATTGTGCCCTTAACATGTTGTTTATGGATTAATGGCGTGGTAAGCAGCGTTGGTGCGGGAAGGGTGAGTGCGGTGAAGCGGGAGAATTATGATAGACAGATGGAAATTCGGGTTGTGGTGTTAATTTGATAGCTAATATCCAATTCTGCAATCAGATCGAGCAATTGCTTCTCGACAGCTCTGCGAGTTCGCAGGTGTGGGATGAGGTTTCGAGCATCCTTAAAGAGAATGTTCAGTACGATCGAATGGTCATCGCTTCTACCGACGTACCAAGAGCATTATTTTCTCCGATTTTAATAACTGGAGTTTCGGTTCCAGATTGGGATACCAGTCCCGTACACCGTATGGCCGATAGTCTGATTGGTGAATCGGTGAAATCGAATTCGCCTGTCATGTCGGATCATATTGTTTCGGTATACACGAGACACGGTGACGGCGATCTTGTAGGTGTTCCTAACGCCTACTGGGCCTCGACACTCGGCATGCGTATAGTCAACGGCGGCGAAATCGTCGGCGCCATAGTGTTCCTCTCGCACACACCCGACCTCTATGGCCCCGACCAAAAAGAAGAAATAGAACAAATCAGCCGGATTTTAGGGCCGTACCTGAGTCATCAGCTCCTGCAAAAGGAAATTCTGAAGGCCACAGAGCATCAATCCAATCTCGAGTATCTGCTCCAACATTTCAATAATAGCCAGGACCCTTCGACCTTCTTCAACACGTTCTACTCTGTGTTTGCTTCAAAGGCATCACTGGTGCATGGAGCACTGTTCAGCTACGATCGATACTCAGATAAATACGTGCCAATAGCAAATGTTGACGGTATCGGTGATCCACAAAATCCGACGCTTGAGCGAGGCACACAGCTGGTAAATGAGCACCGCCTGTCGGGTGAATCTGTGCATCTCGCCTGCAAGCACAAGTCGGTGCCCGTATCTAACGTGGGCGCATCGCTAATGGAACTTGTAGATCAATCGGCAGGTTTTAAGGAGTTATGCCTTATACCGCTTACCGCAGGAACTAACCGCGTTGGTGCCTTGTTATTTGCCATGTCCGACTGCAACCCAAGTATGCTGGAACGGGTTCGAGATATTGAATCGGCCGGACCAATTGCGAGTGCGTTCCTCCAGCTTCATCAGACATCCCGTCAGTGGGATCGACAACAGCATATTTCTTCAGTGCTGCAATTTACAGTTGAAAATTTGTGCGATGCTCAGAGCAGTGCTCAGAAGCTAACTGTGTTCGACGACACAATGATGAGAGCTATTGGTGCTTCTGGGTACTCCATCGAGATTACCCATCGAATCACCGGGAAATCTTTCTACAGACACAGCAATTCACCAAAATCTTCGCCGAGCGGCGCTGCCTCACATGACTCGGAACACATAACTGTGAATTCCCGTTTGGGCGACGCACACGTTATCGATGTATCAGTAACTTTAGATTCAAGACTTGCCGGGCTATCAGCAAACCATGAATTGCGGGCTGTAGTACGCGTTTGTGCTGTGATTCTAGGCACGGCAATCGTTTCGGAATCGGAACTTACATACGGTCTTTCAATGGAGCATGCCAACTTCGAGATTCCCGATATCCAGGTCAATTCCTTTGGGTTATCAGCTAGAGAATCAGAGATTCTCAAGTATCTGACACAGGGCGCTACAAACGACAAAATCGCCATTCGTTGCGGTTTGACTGTAGGCACGGTGAAAAACCGACTCGTTTCTATATACAAAAAACTCGATGTGCGAACCCGGAATCAGGCCTCGTTGAAAGCTCTCGGAGTAGGCCCGAACGACTAGTCATCTGAATTGTTTTTTTGCCGCTTCGAACCGAACCAACGTTATTTACCCCGCTTCAGATCAGCACCAGTGCTGGGGTAGTCTCCGATCACGCAGATTTTGGCTGAAAAATATTTTGACAAATGCAACCAAAATTTACGATTCACTCACCACTGGAGAACTTAGCTAAATGCCAACGTACGATCTGTTGATCAAAAACGGACATGTCATCGACACCGTCAACAATATCGACGGCCTGATGGACGTCGGAGTCGCGGGGCGATCAGTTGCCGCCGTCGAAGCAAATATCCCAGAGTCCAGTGGTCGACGTGTAATCGATGCCGCCGGCATGTACGTCACACCGGGGCTTGTCGATATGCACGCCCATGCAACCGGATTTTCGGGGTCGATGTTCCCGGAGGAGATGTGCTTCCCGTACGGCGTAACGACTATGGTCGACTGCGGTGGCTCCGGCTGGCGAACTTTTGATGATTTCAACGCAAACGTAATCAAGAAGTCGGCTGTTCGTGTTTTTGCTCTTCTTAATATCGTTGGACAAGGGATGGAAGGTGATGTTGAGCAAAACGTAGAAGATATGGATACCGAACTAACGGCAGCCAAGATTCGGCAGCGATCAGACATCATTGTTGGCGTAAAAGTTGCGCACTTCCAAGGCCGCGGCTGGGAATCGATCGACCGAGGCGTTGAGGCCGCACGACTCTCAGGATCATTCTGCCTGGTCGATCAGAATTCGAAGCCCACAAGACCGTTCGATGAAATGTTGAAGCGCTTGGGTCCGGGAGACGGGGTAACCCACTGCTTCGGATACGGGAAGCCAATTATTGGCAACGACGGAAAAGTAAAGCCTCACTATCTCGATGCGCGTGAGCGCGGTGTTATTTTCGATGTCGGGCATGGAAACAACAGTTTCTCGTTTTCTATGGCAAAGCCTTCACTTGAACAGGGATTTCCACCCGACACAATTTCGACAGATATGCATCGTTCGAGTCTCCACACTTCTCGGGCACAAATGACCGAAGTCATGAGTAAGTTCCTCGCTATGGGCATGCCAATTACCGAAGTTGTTGCACGCTCAACTTGGGAGCCTGCGAAAGCCATTAACCACACTGAGCTTGGAACCCTGACACCCGGTGCACCGGCTGACATTGCGATTCTCGAGTTCCAAGAACGCCCCTGCGGACTCTCCGACTCAGGTCCCACTGGTTACCGGATCATGAAGGCTGATGGGCGCCTGATCAATCAGGTAACTATCAAGGACGGTAGTGTGAAATTCGACTACGACGGATTATCGAAGGACGATTGGGTCGACACGCCCAAGACCGACCTCAACCTGCCATAAAACACTACGAGCACCTCGAAATTGAGCGGTTGAACACATATCCCGCTCTATCACTTTTCAACCTTCGAACCTCAGCGTCGGTATTGTTGTCATTCGCTGAGTTCATCATTGATAAATCGATATCAGGAATCACTTGCAATTTAGACATCTCGGAAAATCAGGTTTAGAGGTTTCTGAAATAGGTCTCGGTGCCAATAGTTTCGGTGAGCCCGGGCGTCGGGACATCAAAGAATCGGCCGAGATCATTCACGCTGCGATCGACCATGGAATCAATTTTGTTGATACCTCCAACGTTTATGCTAGCGGATTATCGGAAGAGTTCATCGGGAGCGCTCTGAAGAACAGGCGTTCCGAGATGCTGATCGGCACAAAATTCGGATCAATGCGCCATCAGGGACCTAACAATTTTGGCGGTTCGAGAAACTTCATCATGCAGGCGGTTGAAGACAGTCTGAAGCGATTGCAGACTGACTACATCGACGTCTACATGATCCATCGCCCCGACACGCGTATGCCGATGGAGGAAACCTTAAAAGCTCTCGATGATTTGGTACATGACGGAAAAATTCGTTACACGGCAGGTTGCAATTTTGAGGCGTGGCGACTCGTCGACAGTCATTGGATCGGCAGGCAAAACAATTTAGTGCCGCTTGCAGCATCTCAGTTTGCTTACTCGATGTTGGCTCGTAGTGCCGAGAAAGAAATGATTACTGCCTGCCGACAATTGGGAATAGGGGTGATCCCTTACTTGCCCCTCGCCGCCGGACTCCTAACAGGCAAGGTCAGTAAAAATGGAGCACCACCGGCCAATACCCGGCTGGCGATCGAGCAGCACACAGCGGAACGATGGATCACACCACACAATCTGAAGTTGGTGAGTGTATTGGACGACTGGGCACGTAATCATGGCCATTCGGTTACAGAATTGGCACTGGCCTGGTTGCTCGACGAGCCAATAGTTGCAACCGTGATTGCCGGTGCAAGTTCACCCGCTCATATTCGGCAAAACGTGAAAGCGTCGGAATGGCGATTGACGTCTGACGAGCGCAATGAAGTGAACAAAATCCTCGATGAAATGCCGCCTGAGAATTCAGGCGATTACTACTCTGCCGCCGGTTACTTCAACGCGCCAACCGAGATGACACCAAGGGTTGAGTAGCAGGAAAACTCCGCATCATAAGTTTCCTTGCTACCAAACTGAGTTCGTGCTCAGCCGATAATTTCTTTAATCCGTTGGATTACAGTCTCGACTTCTTCATCCGACAGCATCTGCACTCCAATTGGGATTGTTTTACCGCCGTCAAACGTTCGGGTCCAGATCGGGGTAGGGCTTTCCTCAAGCTGCTTGATGATCTCAAGACCTGCAATGCCAGAGGCCTGCTTATCGATATGAATCACCACGTTGACGTTCGGTCCGAGCTGAGGAGTCGAGGGGATGGTTACGTCAACTCCGCTAACGCCTGATAGCCCACGTTGGAAAGCTGTTCGCTTGGAGTCTTCAACAGCAAGCCTGTCTTCATGGTTGATAGTAAACCAACGTCGAAGAGCCGCAGCCACACCGATTACTTCGCCGCGATCTGTCTTGTATGGTCGACCGTACGGACGTGCGAGCCCTTTTTGTCCTGCCAGTTCAAATCCGATGAAGTTCTGTTGGAAAGCCGATTCGACAAACTCTGCTCGCCCAGTGCAAATTCCTGTTGAGTGAGGAGAACCGATGTACTTGGCTCCAAACGCAACCACGTCACCTGTTTGAGCAACACGCATGAACTGATCAAGCGGATAAATTTGACCAGCAGCATCAACAATCAAGCGGATATCGTGCTTGTCGGCCAGCGCGCGAGCTTCGTCGAGCGATACCCATTCGTCGCCCCACTGGCCGCTCTCGTAGTATGCGATACCGACGGTCTTGGGCCCTATACCAGCTTCCAATTCTTCTACGGTGCAGCCATCTTCCCGCCCCACTTCGTTCAGGCGAGCACCGGCCATCGTGAAGCACCTTTTGTAGGTGTAATCGTGGCCTTTTTGGAACACCAGTTCATTGCGATCGAAGCTGGATGTGTCGGGAATAAGTCCGATCTTCTCACGATCATCACCGGCAAGTGCTGCCGCTGTTCCCAGCGAAATAGCCGCAGCAGCTCCGGAGGTGACGAATGCCTGTTCCGTACCTAAAGTGTCAGCAATAAAATCGCCGGTTTTACGAAGCAGGTCTTCGAAAACGACATAGCCAGAATTCATCGCTTCGTCCATAGCTTCCTGAATTTCAGCGGGTGGAGTCGAACCTCCAAGCAAAGTCTGATTGCCGCGAGCGTTGATGCCGGGCGTTACGCCAAACTGCTCATAAATTCCGCTCATATTGTCCTCCGGTGCGGTACTGCCGCACGAAAATATGTGCCATCATGCCAATGCAACCAATGATTACGTTTTAACGCGGCTAGTTCTATCATATATTTGGTATACGAGGTGGAACTTATTACGAATATCGTAACATTCAGTCGCGTCATCTTAGGAAATTCTGATGGCACCAGATCCGCTCAATAATCCTGTATACGCTCAATTTGGTGTAACGCCGTTGATCAATGCAGGCGGTACCCACACCACTCACGGCGGATCGAAGATGCGCCCCGAAGTTCGAGAGGCAATGAGCCTCGCAGCCGAATCGTTTATCGATCTCGTTGAACTAAAACGTGCGACAGGCAAATTTGTCGCAGAAATTACCGGAGCGGAAGCCGGATTAATTTGTTCCGGTGCAGCCGGTGGGCTTGTTCTCGCTACCGCGGCGGTGATGACCGGTACCGATGACGGGAAGATTGCGCAGCTTCCTGACACCACGGGACTGAAAAACGAAATTCTCACACAGGGATCGAATCCGTCTGGCTACATGAAAGTGCATGAATACGCCGGTGCTCGGGTCGTTCTCGCTGGCAATACCGATGGTGCAAATGAAGCAGAAATGTCGGCGGCTATTACCGACAGAACTGCTGCTATTTTGTTCACATTCGCCTATGGCGATCCCCCGGGAGGACTCACCCTTCCAGAAGTAGTAAAAATCGCCAGAGCAGGGGGCGTTCCTGTGATCGTAGACGGAGCGGCGATGCTACCTCCAAAAACTAACCTCACTAAGTACATTGATGAAGGTGCAGATCTCGTCACCTATTCAGGAGGTAAGTACATCGGCGGTCCCCAATCGACTGGATTACTCGCAGGCCGAGCTGATCTGATCGAAGCGGCGTTGATGAACAGTGGCCCACACATGGCGGTAGGCCGGCCTCAAAAGGTCGGTCGTGAAGACATCATCGGCATGGCAACAGCGTTACAACTGTTCGTCGAATCTGACGATGAGAGCCGCCAGATTTCTATGAGAAAGAAAGCCGAGTACATCAACGAACGTCTTCAGGGAATCGACGGAATAAGCTCAAGCATCGAGCAGGATTTCATGAAATTCCACGTTCCAAACTGTGTGATTAAATTTGAGCAAGGTCAGGATCGGATTGACGAAGCTTGGCAAGCTCTACACGACGGTACCCCGAGAATTTACATCGCCCGAAACCAGGGTGGGTTGGCAGCAAACATGGCCAATTTGCAAGATGGGGAAGAGAAACTAGTTACTCAGCGTTTGGTTGAGGTTTTGAGCAAATGATTCGCTTTCAATTGTAACCATAAAGTTCTATAACGACTATATGGAGAAATTACAAAACAATTGGCCGAAGCTAACAATCGACTATCAGGCGACTATTTGCTCGTAGAATCCCTGTTGAGATTTGTTCCCTTCCGATGATCCATCACCTAAAACAATCATTTCTTGCATTGATGCAACCACATAAAATGACCCAATCGGATACAGCATTCATTCATTGGAGTTTTGGATCAATTTATCCACTTCAAACTTGCTGAATGTAGTCTCAGTATGAACATCACCCTCAGGCTTGTTAAGAGCTTGATCGCTGAACAGTTCCCTTGCTGGACGGCTCTTGCTGTCACAGAAGTTTTACCCAACGGATGGGACAATAGAACGTTCCGCCTCGGGGATGAAATGTCAGTGCGACTCCCGAGTGCTGCGCGATATATTCATCAGGTTCAAAAAGAACACGATTGGCTGCCGAAATTAGCGCCATTTCTTCCATTGCCTATACCTACTCCAATTGCAATCGGTGTACCGGCCTTAGGCTTCCCATGGCAGTGGTCAGTAAACGGCTGGATTGAGGGAGAAACTGCCGCAGCTGGACACATCGCTCATCTTCCACAATTCGCGCGATCACTCGCCAAATTCCTAATGGCACTACAGCAAATCGACTCGACTCATGCTCCTGTCTCCGGTCCAGGCAAACGAGGTGGCGATCTAGCATTCTACGATGATGAAACCCGTCAGGCGATTGAACTCCTTAAACGAGGGAGGCGAGGCGATGATCTTGATATCGAAGCAATCACGAATGTCTGGAATACCGCCCTCGAATCAAAATGGACTAAATGTCCGATTTGGATCCACGGCGATATCGCACTTGGAAACTTGCTCGTAAAAAATGGCGAACTATCTGCGGTAATCGACTTTGGCGGAATCTCTGTCGGTGATCCTGCGTGCGACCTCGCAATCGCATGGACAGCCTTTAGCGGCGAAAGCAGAAAAGCGTTTCGCAATGCCCTTAACCTTGACGATGCAACGTGGGCACGGGCTCGCGGTTGGACCTTATGGAAGGCCCTAATAACCCACACCGGATTATCTGAAACCAACACGATCGAATCGCAAACTTCCTACCGAACAATTACACGGATCCTGACAGAGCATAATCAGATTTAGTACACGTTCGGAGCCTGACGACAGTGGAATGACATGCCGGGAAGCTTCTATATTTGCGGTCTAAGACGCGGCGGAACAAAGATCGGGACGACGGTTCGCCTGTTCTTATCACCCAAGAATC
>JAPYUK010000006.1:0-13923 GCA_029936155.1 Dehalococcoidia bacterium
GCGTAATTCTCTCGGGCGGACCCAACAGCGTCTATGAAGAAGGCGCGCCCATGGCTCCAACATGGGTCTTCGATGCAGGCGTTCCGATCTTAGGAATCTGCTACGGAATGCAACTACTGGCTCATCAGCTTGGTGGGAAAGTTGAAAGAGGAGCCGAGCGTGAATACGGCCACGCTGTAGTTCACAAAGACGGTCAGGACAATGTCCTTTTCGACGGACTTGAGACCGAAGTACCGGTATGGATGAGTCACGGCGACCGCATTGAGGAAGTACCTCCCGGGTTCCGTTCGATGGCTTACACCGAAAACTCTCCGCTTGCCGTGATGGGTAACGAAGAAGGCAACTATTGGGGAATACAGTTCCACCCCGAAGTTGCTCACACGCCTCAAGGCGCCGAAATTCTGCGCAACTTCGTATTCGGAGTTTGTGGGGCAGCCGGTGATTGGACTCCAGCGAACTTTGTCTCGGACGCGATTGCACGTATTAAAGAGCGTGTCGGCGATGGCAAAGTGATTTGTGCGCTATCAGGTGGGGTCGATTCAACCGTAGCGGCGGCGTTGATTCACAGGGCAATTGGCGATCGTCTAACCTGCATATTCGTCGATAACGGCCTTATGCGTAAGGGCGAGGCAGACCGTGTTCAGAACGTGTTTGCCAGCCAGCTTGGCGTGAATCTGATTTTCGTCGACGGCACCGAGCGTTTCTTGACTGCTCTGGCCGGAATTGTCGATCCCGAGGTAAAACGAAAAACTATCGGGCAGGAATTCATCAAGATATTTGAAGAAGTCGCCAATGATATCGGTGAGGTCGACTACCTCGCCCAGGGCACGCTCTATCCCGACGTGATTGAGAGCACGAGCGCCGATTCGACTGCTTCCCATAAGATCAAAACCCACCACAATGTTGGCGGCCTTCCCGAGCACATGAACCTGAAGCTGATCGAGCCACTCCGCTATATGTTTAAGGACGAGGTTCGCAAGGCCGGTGCAGAGCTTGGATTGACCCCACAGAGCGTGAATCGCCAACCGTTCCCGGGTCCGGGTCTAGCGATCCGAATTATGGGCGAGGTCAACTTCGAAAATTTAGAAATTCTTCGTGAGGTCGACTGGATCGTGATCGACGAGATCAAGAACGATGGTCTGTACGACAAGCTGTGGCAGTCGTTCGCCGTTTTGACGAACACACAGACCGTCGGAGTAATGGGCGACCAGCGAACCTACCAGTACGTTGTTGCCATCCGAGCTGTAACGAGTGCCGATGCCATGACAGCTGATTGGGCGAGACTGCCCTACGATACGCTGGCAAGAATTTCGAATCGAATAGTCAACGAAGTCGACGAAGTGAATCGAGTTGTACTGGATATCACCAGCAAGCCACCCGGAACGATCGAGTGGGAATAACTGGACGAACGGAGAATCTGCAGAACACCCCAGTGAAACAAGCGAGAGTTAGTTGAAAGTCCTTGTAATTGGATCTGGCGGCCGTGAGCACTCACTCGTGTGGAAGCTTGCTCAGAGCCCGAAGGTAACTGAGTTACTGATTGCTCCGGGCAACGCAGGTACTGCCGAGCTCGGCGAAAACGTTGATGTTGGTGCCGAAGACATCGGCGCACTGCTTGAACTTGCGCAGTCGCGTTCGGTCGATCTGACTGTTGTCGGGCCAGAACAGGCACTCGTCGATGGCATTTCAGATCGTTTTGAAGAGGCAGGACTAAAGATATTTGGTCCCTCAGCAAACGCGGCGAGAGTCGAAGGGTCAAAGATTTGGTCGGACGATCTGATGACCAAATATGGCATCCCGACCGCCGATTCTCAGGCGTTCTCCAACTCTGTAATGGCGATCGAGTATGGCCGATCTAAGGCAGCGGGCTCTCTTGTAGTAAAGGCCGACGGACCGGCAGCTGGAAAAGGTGTACTTCTACCCGACACGTACGACGATTTAGATACAGCCGTAGTCGGAATGCTAGATCACAGAACGTTTGGCGAAGCGTCTTCACGGTTGCTTTTGGCGGAACGGATGTCTGGTCCAGAAGTGAGTGTGTTCGCTTTTCTTGACGGTGAGACGGTGTCGTCGGCGGTCGCAGCTTGCGACTACAAACGGATTGGTGAGGGCGATTCCGGTCTCAACACCGGCGGAGTTGGTTCGTACACACCACCCGAGTTCTGGACTGAGGAACTAGCGGCTCGAATCCGTACTGAAATTCTGGAGCCTATGGCCAAAGCGCTTGTTGCAGAAAAAAGTTCATATTCAGGAGTGCTTTACGCTGGACTTATGATCACCGATACAGGGCCGCGCGTGATCGAGTTCAACTGTCGATTTGGCGACCCTGAGTGCCAGATATTGATGCCGAAACTGAAATCGGATCTGTTCGACATCTGTCTCGCCGTCGCGGAAGGTCGGCTTGCGGATGAACCGGTGAAGTGGGCTCGCTCGGCACATACGTTTGTGGTGATGACTTCCGAGGGTTACCCCGGCAGCTACGACACTGGTACTGAAATCACTGGCGTCGATGAGGCCGCAGAGCATGGTCTGGTAGTGCACGCAGGGACCGCAATCGATGATTCTGGATCGTTGGTCACGTCTGGCGGACGAGTGCTCGGTGTCGTAGGTTCAGGCGAATCGGTAAAAGACGCGCGCGATGCCGCGTATGAAGGTGTCAGCAAAATTTCATTTGAAGGCGCGCAGTACAGGCGAGACATTGCACTGCGGGCGATACAGGACTGAATGTGACAACCATCAACGTCGTATTCGATTTTGACGGCACTCTTGCAACTACATTCGTTGGTGGCGAGATGTTCCGAGGCCACACACCCGAGGACAAGTTCAAAAAAGCCAACAAACGATTCCGAACCAACGAAACTTCGCTCCGTGAATATCAGGAAGAGGTATTCGATCTGATCGACGAATCAACTGCGGAAATGTCCAAAAGAGCGGTCGACACCAGTTCTATAAGGCAATTTGGAAAAGAGATCTGTGAACGAGTTTGGGAAGCGGGCGGGAAAATCCTCGTCGCGTCAGCTGGACTAGATTTTTACATTCGACCCGTACTGGACAGCGTTGGTCTCGACCGAATAGAACTTCATAGCGGGAGGGTCGTGTCAGACCCCGCGGATCGACCGCCATTTAGGTACGATTACCCTTCGTTTAAAAATTCATGCAAGGGTGACTGGGTCACATGCAAGTGCGATGTAATAAATCGCCTTAAGATTGAGAACGATGACAGTGATAGCGAAGTCATATTTGTTGGCGACGGTTCGACATCAGATTCATGTGCGGCGACGAACGCAGCCGACGTTGTTTTTGCGACCGGTCGTCTTCTCGACTATTGCCGTGAGAACGGAATCGCAGCGACTGAGTTTGACGACGATTTGAGCCCAGTGCTCGACTATGTCGTGAGTAAGACATCCGTAAACGGAGCTAAATAGAACAGTGATACCACGATATTCTCGACCCGAAATGGACGCCATTTGGTCGGAAAATAACAACTATGAACTCTGGCTACAAGTAGAGATCGCAGCTTCTCAAGCGTGGACTGACGAGGGCGTCGTTCCAGAAGAAGACATGGCGAAGATCCGTAACGCCAAGTTCGACCGTGCAGCGTATGACAGGTGGTTCGATGAGACCAAGCACGACCTCGTTTCATTCACCCGCGCTGTAGGCGAAAGCCTCGGACCAGAAAGCCGATGGGTGCACCACGGACTTACTTCAAACGATGTGAAAGACACCGCGCTGAGCATGCAGTTGGCGCAGTCGTGTGATTTGCTGGATCGAGGACTAGTTGAACTGCTCAACGCATTGCGAATCCGAGCGATCGGACACAAAAACACACCATGCATCGGCCGTTCGCACGGTATTCACGCCGAGCCGATGAGCTTTGGCATGAAGCTGGCGTTGTGGTTCGCAGAGATGAAGCGAAATCGCGATCGCTTGACGGCCGCTCGAAAGAGGGTTGCAGTCGGCATGCTTTCGGGACCGGTGGGAACATTTGCTTCGGTGCCGCCAGTGATTGAGGAGTCAGTTTGCCGCCAACTAAACCTGTCCCCTGCCGAAGTTTCTAATCAGGTGATTCAGCGTGATCGTCACGCCGAGTATGTTCAAGTCCTTTCACTAATCGCTGCGACGTTAGAAAAAATGGCGACCGAGATACGTGGTCTCCAGCGCACTGAAGTTCGAGAAGTCGAAGAGCCGTTCGGCAAACCTGGCTACGTGACCAAAGGTTCGTCGTCGATGCCCCACAAGCGCAACCCTGAGCTCTCTGAACGCATATGCGGTCTTGCACGGCTCATCAGGGGGCATTCAATAACTGCGCTCGAAAACGTTGCTCTCTGGCACGAGCGAGACATTTCCCACTCTTCAGCCGAACGCATGATCCTCCCGGACGCCTCGCTGGGTCTCGACTACATTATTAGTTTGATGACGGGAATTATCGCCGACATGGTGGTTCACGAAGACCGAATGATGCAAAACCTCGAATCGACCCGCGGGCTTGTCTTCTCCCCCCGTGTAATGCTGCTACTCGTCGAGAAGGGTGTCGACCGCGATGACGCCTACGACGCCGTCCAACGAAACTCGATGCGATCGTGGGACGAAGAGCTCGATTTTCGTGAACTGATCAAGACAGACCCAGTCGTCTTGGCCAAGGTTTCGAAGCAGGAACTGGACGATTTATTCGACTATGACTTCTACTTAAACCATGTCGATCACATCTACGCACGTGTGAATATTTCCGAGGCTGCAATTGACTAGAGCCGTGTTCGAAACCAATCTTCCTGGTCTGCTTTATCGCGGGAAGGTTCGTGATACGTATGACATCGGCGGTGATCGATTATTGATGGTTGCGTCGGACCGCATTTCTGCCTTCGACGTCGTTATGGATCAGCCAATTCTCGGCAAAGGAATCATCCTGACGCAGATGTCGTCGTTCTGGTTCGATGTGATAGGCCATGTAATGCCGCATCACGTTATCGCTACCGCGAGTGACAAAGAAGCGATGGCAAACGTCGAGATTACTGGCGCACTCGTGGACCTCGATCCCGAAATTGCACGGCGCTCGATGGTGATCAAAAAGGCAGAACGCCTCGATATCGAGTGCGTGGTTCGAAATTACATCGCCGGTTCGGCGTGGGCTGAGTATGAAGAATCCGGAACGATGAACGGCCAGCCGCTTCCGGCAGGTTTGAAGGCCGCGGACAGGTTCTCTGAACCAGTATTTACACCGTCAACGAAAGCCGAATCTGGGCACGACATGCCTTTGACACCCGAAGCGGCGAAAGATCTCGTCGGCACCGAAATGCACCGCGTTCTGGAAGAGAAAAGCCTCGAGGTGTTCAAGGTGGCTCATGACTACGCGGGCGAACGCGGGATGATCCTTGTTGACACAAAATTCGAGTTCGGATTTGTGGATGGTGAACTCACTATAATCGATGAGGTGCTTACGCCAGATTCGAGCCGATACTGGGATGTCAATGACTGGGCATCGGGAAATTTCCCACCTGCGTTTGACAAGCAGTTCCTGCGGGAATGGTTGTTAGGTATCGATTGGAATCGAGAACCGCCGCCGCCCACACTGCCCGACGAGATTGTTGAACAGACGCAGACGAGATATCTCGAGTCTTACCGGCGACTGTCGGGCAAGTCACTGGTACTGTAGATAGCTGTTGAATTTACTGGCACACCTTTGAGTGTGACATTTGGGACCGCATGGCAGACATTAAGCGCAAAGCAACTACCCGCCCGGCAAGCCGAAGAGGCATGACCAAAGGCCAAATCCGAGAAGAACGCCGCCAGAGAAGCAAGTCACGCCAGCGCCGTAAACGCGCCTTGCTAACCTTCGCAGGAGTCCTATTCGCGGTCATATTCATCACGGCGCTTGTGGTTCCGCGTAATACGCAGAGCACTAACGTTCAAGGAATCAATACCGGCGGCCATATTGCGCTCGACACAGACGACGGCCGAGGGCACATTGATGACAACGCAACTCCGCACGCCGACTACACCTACCACCCGGCCACATCAGGGCCACACTGGTTTGGACCCTCTACAGCCGCGGGTGTGCCTTCTCCAGCGCGATGGGGACGCTATGACGGCGTGCTTCCAGACGAAGTATTGGTTCACAACCTGGAGCACGGTGGGATTGGCATTCACTACAACTGTCTTGTTGAGTGCCCGGATCTAATCAAGCAGCTCGACGATATTTTGCCTCGCAATCCTTCACAGTACATCATGTCGCCCTACCCGAACATGGCAGCGACAATCACCATTACCGCGTGGAGACATCACTTGAGCCTCGAAGAAGTGGATGTCGACCAGATTCGGGAATTCATCGACGAATACCAAAACCGAGCTCCTGAAAGTGTTCCAGGAAACTCGTTCTAGTTCCGTTCAGATTAGAAAGCTCTTGATGTTTCTCGCAAAGGTTCACGTCTCACTCAAGCCAACGGTCAACGATCCTCAGGGATTGACGATTGCGCGGGCGCTCGGTCGACTTGGTTTCGACTCTGTCGCTTCGCTTCGTGCAGGCAAGTACTTCGAAATGAAGATCGACGGTGACGACAAGGTAAGTGCCGAGGCTGACGTGAAGTCGATGTGCGAAAAGCTACTGGCGAATCCCGTTATCGAGACGTTCACGTACGAGCTGGAAGCGGTTTAGGGCGCGGCTCGGTACACCCTGGCTGAATCGATTTCCCGACCGCAGCGAAGCGGAGTGGAGCGATCTCGGTGGATTCACCGATCGTTCCAGGTGATGACTATGCGCGTCCCTACCCCTGATCCCTCGATTCCGATGACTTCACTCGGGACGCGTAAATGCGAATTCGCTCGAGAAATCTACTTGACACCCACCAACCGTTAGTCGGTCAGCGTGCCTTTGGTGCTCGGTATGGCGTCGGGATTGCGCTCATCGATACGCGTGGCATCTCGTAACGCACGTGCGAATGCTTTGAAGGCTGATTCGATAACGTGGTGTTCGTTTTGGCCTGACAGTACCCGAATGTGGAGACAGAACCGACCTTCGACAGCCATCGCCTCGAAAAAGTGACGTGCAAGATCGGCGGGGAACTCGCCGAGGTTGTTGTCGCTTCCCATGTTGATCGCGGCGTAGCCACGACCTGAGAGGTCGAGCACAGCGTGAGTCAGCGCTTCGTCGAGAGGGCAAGTCCGATCGGCCATTCGCACGATACCTTTACGGTCACCGAGCGCCTGGTCGATTGCGCGTCCGAGCACAATCGCTGTGTCCTCAACGGTATGGTGAGATCCTGTCTCGAGGTCGCCAGTGGCTTCCACTTTTAGGTCGATCAAACCATGTCGAGCGATCTGATTCAGCATGTGCTTCAAGAAGCCGACAGGTGTATCGACTTCAACTTGACCCGTTCCGTCCAAGTTGACGGTAACGGCTATTTTACTTTCGCTTGTCTCGCGAACAACAGTTGCTACACGAGGTTCTTTATCGGACATGACTGTGCCTTTGATCTCACATTCAGGCGCCGAATTTCGCGACGCTGGTTACGATGCTAGCTGCTGAGGTAGGGACTAAACAACGGTTCTGAGCGCGCTGATCACCCGGTCTGTCTGTTCCGGAGTTCCAGCGCTGATACGTAGCGAGTTGTCGAGGATACTCTGTGGGAACCTTCGGACGAAAATTCCCTGCTCGGCAAGACCTACGTATGCTTCTGCGGCGGTGCGTCTGTCGAAATGACAGAGCAGGAAGTTGCCGCGTGAGGGGTAGTAGGAAATACCATCGAGTTCGTCGATTTCTAATTCAAGGCGCTTTCGCTGCTCGACTAGACTGCTGACGCGACTAAGCAAAACGTCTTTGTGTTTCAATGCGGCCAGTACAGCGGCTTCACCGGCGATGGTGATGTTGTAGGGCTGCTTGATATCCATTAGGTGCTGGATAACATTGACTGAGGCGATTGCATAGCCAACTCGCAAACCAGCTATTCCAGCCCATTTGCTGAACGATCGGAGAATCACAAGATTCTCGTATTCATCGAGTAACGGGCTGAGAGTGCTGCTTGCGAACTCGTGGTACGTCTCGTCTACACAGACAGCAATGCCTGTATCGAGAAGTGCTCGGGCGTCGGATTCAGTGAGCAGATTGCCAGTTGGGTTGTTTGGAGAGGCCAGGAAGACGATGCGTGTGGATTCGTCGATCGCCTCACGCATCGCAGGAATATCGATGTCCCAGCTACTGTTTCGTGGTACGGATACTATTTCAGCACCGGCCAGATTCGCCGAAAACGCGTACATCCCGAATGTCGGTTCGCAGTCGATCACCTTCTGCCCCTGCTCAACAAACAGTCGCATCAGCAGGTCGATAATCTCGTCGGCACCGGCTCCTCCGATGATGTTCTCTTCTGGCCGTCCTGTGTATTCACTCAGCGCCGCTCGGAATTTACGCTGCTGAGAATCCGGGTACAGGTGAAGGTCCAGAGCTGTAAGTGACTCTGATATTTCGGCGATAGCGCCATAGGGATTCTCGTTGGCATTCAGACGTATGACGTCCTGAGGACGAATTCCAGCTTGGCGCGCGAGTTCCTCTGATGGGTCGACAGCGTGGTAGGTGGCTATCTTGGCCATGTGAGGACGCATTAGATTTTCGAGTTGTGACATATTCGGGAAAGTGTGTCGTACTTTGAGGCTATTCGCCAATAATGTGGCGACGGCGATATTCGGATGCTGCTGCATGCCCATGCAAGCCTTCAAGCTTCGCAAGCAGCTCTGCATCTTTCGCCAACTCGAGAAAAGTGTCGTCGTCGAACGTAAGAACCGGTGTGACGCGCACGAAGTTTCGCACCGACAAAGCCGATGAGAACCGTGCTGTCCCTGCAGTAGGCATTACGTGTGACGGTCCCGCAACGTAGTCTGCCATAACCTCTGCCGACCATTCACCTACAAACAGCCCACCCGCGCTCGTTACTTTGTCGATCAGATCTTCGGCGTCGGCAGTGAGAATGCACAGGTGCTCCGGCGCCGCGGCATTTGCAACCTCGATGGCTTCCATGCTGTTGCCTACGACTACTGCAACTCCGCGGTTAGAGAAGGCGGAACGGGCGATGCTTTCTCGTGGCAGATTTTCGAGCTGACGTTCGATTTCAGCTTCGGTTTTCTCGACGATATCCTCCGAGAGTGCCACTAGTATTGGCATGGCGATAGTATCGTGTTCGGCCTGGGCGATGAGGTCTGAGGCTACAAATTTTGGATCGGCTGACTCATCGGCGATCACCAGTGTTTCGGTCGGACCGTACAGGCCGTCGATGCCGATGTCACCGAACACCAGTTTCTTAGCAGCAGTTACCCAAGCGTTACCGGGCCCACAAATGAGATCGACGGCCGGTATGGACTCTGTGCCGTAGGCGAGAGCAGCTATCGCCTGTGCACCACCGATCTTGAACATCCGAGAAGCTCCGGCAACACGAGCTGCCGCAAGGACTGCGGGGTGCGGCATCGAGTCACCGGCTGCCGGAGTTGCAACAATAATTTCTTCGACCCCAGCCACCTTCGCTGGAACGACCGTCATTATTACGGTTGAAGCGAGCGGCGCCGTACCTCCGGGGACGTAGGCGGCGACCGATCCCATGGGGGTTACACGCTCGCCGAATTTAGCGGTTTCATCGTTCCAGCTTTTAGGGAGTCCCCTACTCTGAAACTTGCGAACCCGCTCGGCAGCATTCTCAAATGCGGCGATCGATGCTGCGTCCATGTTGGCAACCGCTGCATCGATTTCGGACTCTGGTACTTCAAATGAGTCGGGCGATGAACCGTCGAAAGCTATATTGATTCGAGCTAGACCCGCGTCGCCTTCTTTTCGAACAATGTCGATGACTCTTGCGGCGAATTCGATTGGCGAAACCTTGTCGGTGAACAATCCGTTGCCGTCCGACAGAACGGTGTCGACTGGCACATTCCGCTCGCGCTGAAAATACTCGATGCCCGCTCCAGCGCCGGTTACGCGTTTCAAGGCTAGCCGTCCAATCCTGCGAACGGCTTCAAGTTTTCGACGAGTTGATCGTATGAACCGCACCGATCGCGCATGCTGGCTTCTATCTTTTCGAGAATCTGACGCGCGCTCGCAAGCTTGTCGGGGTCGTTTGCCAGCACTCGTCCATTGCCCACGATGACCGACTGAGACTTGATTACCGTACCGTCGACGAGAATTCTCAGTCCGTTCTCACGTAGAGTCGCTCCGGTCGCCGTGATGTCGGCGATTACGTCGGCTAAGCCCATCGCTGGGGCGGCCTCATGCCCCCCCGAGACATGAACCATCGACACGTAGTTGACATCGTTCTCATCCAAGTATCTCTTTACGAGTCGTTGGTATTTTGATGCGATTCGAAGATCGTGGCCTTTGGAACGAAATTCAAGTGCGATGTCAGCAAGGTCAGCCATGCTCGTGACGTCGAGCCACGAGTCGGGAACCGCTATAACCAACTTCGAATCGCCAAATCCGAGTCCGTTGTGGAGAAGGACAGTATCACCACGCTCTAATCGAGATTCGTAGTATCTGTCGAGACCCACGACTCCAATGTCCACGCTTCCGCCGTCGATCTCCATGGTTATGTCGGTCTGACGCTGGAACAGAACGTCGACACCGGGCAATGAAGGAATATCAGCGGTATATCGGCGAGAGTTGACACGACGCACGGCCAGACCGCAGTCGGACAGCAGTTTCGATGTACCATCGAAGAGTGCACCGGTCGAGGGGAGTGCGAATCTAAGATTGCTCATTACGCGCCCTGCCCTTCAGTCCTTGAGAAGTCGACTGCTGCGCGTTTACCTGACTTGCGAAGCTCTCGGGCCGTTTCGACAGCTGCCTCGACCGATCCCGCGTCCGATGGCGAAACCAATGCCACGTTCTGGCCCAAATCGTTTTGCACACCCAGAGCGGCGATAACTGCGTCGAGGTTGTAGGCAAATCCCAGCGATGGCACGTCGCGGTCGTAGCCGAGTGCGCGAGTTAGATCGTCGTAACGACCACCACCACCCAGCGTTTCCGTGTCATCGCCATTGGCGTAAAGATCGAAAAGCATTCCTGTGTAGTAGGCGATGCCGCGGGCCAGACCGAAATCAACGGCAATAGTGGCGTTCGATACGCCTTCGGATCTGGCAGAAGAAAGTACATCGGTGAGATTGGAAATACTATCGGTCGAGACGCCAGCTAAATCGAGAATTTTCCTGCCCGTTTCGAGTGCGTCGGAAGCCGGACCGCTTACCTGCGAAAGCTCGGCTAGCATCTTCAATGCACGCTTGAAATCTTCGGGATTGTCGGCTTGAGACATTTTTCGAGCGAGTCGAGCAACGATATCTTCTGGCGACCGAGATCCTGTGTTTTGACCGAAAGGAACGCCGACGCCTTCGGCCAGCACCTGCTCGATGGTCGATGCAATTCGCTCTCGATCCGCCGCAGCCTCAGCGTCATCAACGACGACCTCTGTGATGAATCCCAGCGCAGCAGCCTTATCCGAAACGACGTCTATCTGGCCGAATTTCAGTTGAGCGATGTTGTTGATAAGAAACAGTTTGGCCCGTTCCGAAAGGTTGAATTCGGTGAGCGCCGCCATGACAACACCGACGTGCCCAATGACGATTTTTGCTTTGCTAAAACCAAGCGCCTGAAGGCCTTCGAGAGCCATCGCGATTACTTCGCCATCGGCAGATGGTGCTGGAGGCCCGATCATCTCTGCGCCGAGTTGATTGAACTGGCGAGTTTTTTCACCATCTCCATCCTCGGGGCTCGCATATCGAAAAACAGGTCCGTCGTACATTAATCGAACCGACCCGCTGTTGGCGCCGTTGTCGGCTGCCAGCCTCAGCATTGCGGCAGTGAACTCCGGCCGGAGACTTACTTCGAAGCCACCCGGTTCTGGAAAATCGTAGAGTCGGGATGAAAGAGCGCCGCCAGATTTCCGAATGTAAAGTTCAGTCTGTTCGAGGATCGGAGTTTCTGCCCGATCGTAACCCCGGAGTCCGAAGATACCGCGCAGCGTCGACTTCGCAGCGTCGCGCGCTGCGAGTTCGCCTGCACTGGCGTCCTGCATGTTGGGTAGCCGTCGAATCGGCTTGTATTGCGAGGTCATATCGTCAGATAATTATGGTGACATTATCGTGAATTATTCGAGAATGAACGACCAATTCTAATCGAGTTTGCCTAAACTGCCCTACTACCGGTACTGAAACCGTGTAATCACCTCGCTTTTACCGATTTATCACCGAACTCCCTGATCTGACCGCAAAGATATGAGCATTCACAATACAAAAGTCGCTGTCGTAACCGACTCTGCTGCAGCTCTATCGCAGGATCAAATCGCTGTGCACCGACTGTTCGTGTCCCGGATGGAAATCACGATCGACGGAGAGACGTACCTGGACGGCACAGATCGGGAGTTGGAGAATTTTTACACACTCCTTGAGGCTTCCACGGTGATACCAACCACTTCTGCGGCAAAACCGGCCGAGTATCTGGAGCAGTTTCGATCGGCAGCAGGGGTTGCTAACAGCGTGTTCTGTGTCAGCGTGTCGGCAAGACTAAGCGCGGCGCATGATGCTGCAAAGGCCGCAGCTGAATTATTTGCCGAGGAACGCCCGGACGTTTCCGTGAGAGTATTCGACTCTGAGACGGCGGCCAGTTCGCAAGCATTGATTACGCTGGCGGCCGTACGCACAGCCATGGCTGGCGGAACATTGGACGAGGTAGAAGCAAGTGTTCGTTCTGTTGCAGGCAAAGTTCGGTTGGTGGCGATGCTCGACACACTTCACTACGTACATCGAAGTGGGCGAGTTCCGAAAATAGCGGTCTGGGCCACGAATTTACTGAACATCAAGCCGGTTATGGAGTATTCGACCGGAAAGATTGGGGCGATTGCACGTCCCCGCTCGGCCGCCAAGGCGCTCAAGCGTATCCAGAGAGAAATGCTCCACGATATCGAAGGAAAGACTGCCCACGTGAACGTGATGCACGCCGGGGCGATGGACAAAGCTGAGCAGTTAATGAATTGGACCGACGGAAACCTCAACTGCAATGAACTATTTGTCACACAGTTTCACCCGTTTATGGGAGCGCACACTGGCCCTGGATTAGTTGGGGCTTCGTGGTGGGCAGAATAGGTGTCGTCCGCTTGTTGGCAACTTCTTAGCTGTCGAACCCCCACACTCGCGCCGCTGTCTTTCCAAGAACCCAATCGATATCGTCACCGTTGGCAAAAGCTGAATGTGTGCGGACGCCTTCGAGCGTGTTGCCGTATCCCTCACGACCCGCACTTGGTGGGTAATCGCTACCCCACATCATCCGGTCAGCACCGAATGCTTCGTAGGCCATCTCAAATAGCGGTGGAATGTTGTCGAATCGGAAATCGGGCAGCAGCCTCAACGGGCGAGGTGTAATTTCGCCAAGACCCGGAACTTTGATCGTCGTGTTGGGTCGGTGGGCGCATTCGAGTGCCAGTTCGTAGTCTGTGTACGGTGGGTCTGTGATTCCGACTCCAGCCAAGTGTTCGATTACGATCTGTGTTTCAGGGCAATTATCGATAATATTTTTGAAACTCGCAGCCGAAAAACGTTTTGCATTTCCGAGAGAGCTAACCACAAGGTTTAGATCACCGGCTTTTCGCCAGATATCGGTGACTTTGGAAAGCGAGTCGAACTCTGCATCGGGAGCAAGTCGTACCCCGGCTGCTCCCTGCTCGGCAAGTGTTTCGAGAGTTCCCAGTGGATCGGCACCAGACGGATCGAGCATCACGACCACTTTGAATCGGTCGCCGCGTTTGCCCGCTTCCGCAAACAGGTAGTCGTTGTCGTAAGTACCGCCGTGCTGGATCAGCACAGCGCCATCGACACCCGCTTGGTTCATCTCAAATTCAAGCGATTCGATGGGCAGGAACCAGTTATTGCCAGCGTGGCAGTGGGTGTCGATGATCATTCGATTTCTCG
>JAPYUK010000006.1:14023-76887 GCA_029936155.1 Dehalococcoidia bacterium
TCGATTTCTCGGTTTCTTTCGTAGTTGTCGATTTTGCGACGTTCAGGATCGTGTTACGTCGCTATTTCCATGCCCGAAGTGCCAACACCCGATCCTTCGCTAAGGACTAGATCATCAATCTCTTTCCTGAGATCCGCTGACATCTCCCAGTCGCCACCAATATTTTCAGTTGCTTCTGCTGGAGTGACTGACCCAGCAAGAGCGACGCTGATCGTTTCGTTTGCGAGAACCCAGGCGATAGCAAGTTGCGGAATCGTTTTACCGTGATTGGCCGCAATTACCTTCAGCTTTTCAACCACCGCCACGTTCGCCGCGAGATTGCTTGGTCCCCATGAGCTGATACCGAAGTTAGCACCACCCTTACGCCAGTCATCGTCGCCAAACGTCTTGTCAGCACCCCATGTGCCTGACAGTAGGCCGTGACTCAACGAGCCGTAGGCCATGATGCCCATTTCGTTCTCTTTGACGAATGGCATTACATCGGCTTCGGGACGTCGATCAAAGATGTGATAGCCGATTTGATTCGTGATGATTGGGCTGGTCTCACGACTCTCGGCCATCATTTCAACTGAGAAGTTTGAAACACCGGTGTGGCGGATTTTGCCGGCCCTCTTAGCCTGTTCAAGAGCCTCCATCGGCTCGGAAAACGCACGAGTGTGGTCGGGCCAGTGGATCAGGAACAGGTCGATGTAGTCAGTCTGGAGTCGTTGAAGACTCTCGTCGATTGACGCAAGAAGGCGTTTAGGGTCGGAGTCTGAGACGGTAGCCGCCCGTCGATCCGGGTTGTCACGAACCCACTCTCGAGCACCCTTTGTGACCAAAACAATATTTTCTCGGAAATCCTTTATGGCCTTTCCCATCAGTGTTTCACCGTAGCCCCAGCCGTAGACGGCAGCGGTGTCGAATAACGTGATTCCCTGATCGTATGAGGTGCGTGCCGCAGCGATGGCCTCATCGTCGTCGAAATCGCCGTACATGCCTCTACCCATCGGCCAGCCGCCGTAACCGATAACGGACGTCTCAAGACCCGAGTTTCCAAACATTCGCTTTCGCATATTTTAATCCTGTTGGCTTTATCTAAGTTGATTTAGTTGATTATTTAAGAATTATTCAAACGTGACATTACCGTTTTTGTCGACGCAACTGACTGTGCCAGCTCCGGTGAATGGTCCGGCGCTGATACTCACCGATATGGTCTCGCTGGCGTCAATATTGAGAGCAGTTCCATTTTCTTGAGCCTGTTTTATGCCGCCATTTCCGAAGCTTGTGCAGGGCTCCAGTCCGGCGTTGTAGCACCGCCCGTACCACGGATAGCCGTATCCGCCACCGAAGTTTCGCCAGTACCAGAGGTATTTGAACGTCTCGACAGGGTAGCTTACTGCCCAGCCGATATTCGTTTCCTCGTTGAGCAACGCGTACCAGCCCTTTGACATGCCTGTCATATAGGCCATGTCGAGAGAACGGTCTTCCTTTGGGGGGATTCGTGTGAAGTCTAGTACCGAGCCATTTTTGGCGTTCACATTAGGCCAGTCGCCTTCGTAGTTAGGTTCAAGCTTTGAGTTTGGATCAATGCTTTCCGGATGACTCAAGACCCTAGATTCAGGAACAAATAGTCGTGTTTTGTCTGACAGAACTGGCGGCCCGATGGCGATGTGTTCGAGCCAGACTATATCCAGATTCTCTTCGCCTTCGTTCGTCACCGACTCTTCTATTTGTAGTGTCGGGGAACCCGATACCAGCGACAATGTTTTCGATACGTTGATCGGCATGCGAACACTTTTTGCGCTGAAGCGGACGCTGACCTTTTCTGGAGTGTCGGCGATCACTTCGGTGTCCCAGGGAATCAAACTGACATCGCCGTGAATGCCGAATTCCGCCCCATACGCGTTGTCGGAGTAGCCACCGTGCGGAACAACCGTCTGCCAGCCGCCCTCGTAGTAGTCGAGCCATACCGAACTCGGATCGCCTGTCGGTGGCACCGAGAGACGTTGATCTCTGACGCCCCAAGGTGTGCGCCACATGAAATCGGTATCCGTGGGTTTGTGAACGAAACTGTAGATATCGGCGCCCTTGTCGGCGAGAACTGAGATCCGAACAAGCTCATTCTCGAGAATCACTGTTTTCAAACCGCGATATGTCCAGGCATCGGATATTCGGCAGCCGGTGGTTCGTTCGTCCTGATAGTGCATCTGAATACTGATTCCTTGAGATTCCGGTTACTTACCCGGCTCAATCACAATTCGGAAGATTTCTTTGTTGGGGTCGAGCATTTTCTCAAACCCGTCTTCGAGTGCTCGACTCAGTGGGACGGTAGCTGATATCAGCGGTTTCACGTTGATTTGGCCCGATCCGACAAGTTTGACAGCTGCTTCCAGATCGCCGGGTGATGTTGCAACTGAACCTATGACCGTGATTTCTCGTCCAACTACGCTATTGAAGTCGATTTCGGGTTTGGTTGAGTAGATTCCTAATAGCAGTGTTGTGCCGCCGCGACGTGTCCAGTCGATTGCCATGCGGGGAGTTTCTTTTGCACCGGCAGATTCGACGACGATGTCCGGTCCGATGCCGCCAGTGAGTTCTAGTATCCGACTCGCCGCCGCGGATTCATCACGCGAGTTAACTACATCGTCTGCGCCAACATCTTTTGCAAGAGCAAGGCTCTTTTCGCGCACATCTATCGCGAACACTTTTGCACCAGCCGCTTTGAATGCCTGAACGGTCAATAGTCCAACAGTTCCGCAGCCGATTACGGCAACGTTGTCGCCAACTCGAACACCGGAACGTCTTACACCGTGTACAGCAACAGTTGCCGGTTCCAGAAGAGGAGCCTCAATATCGGAAATACTGTCAGGCATGGGAACGAGTTGATCGGCGGGCCAAACCATGAACTCGGCCAGTCCGCCATCTGCCATGAACCCCGCGACCGCCATGTTAGGACAGACAGCCTGCTGGCCCCGAAGGCACCAATAGCACTTGCCGCAGATCAATACCGTGTTGACCGCTACACGATCACCAACTGCCACGTTGTCGACACCTTCTCCCAGCTCGGCGACTTGTCCTGACGTCTCGTGCCCGATCACCAGTGGCGTCTGTTTGCCGGTGATGGCATTTGGAGAGCCGTGTTGTACCCAGAGCGGGCCGAACTGCCACTCTTCGATATCGGTGGCGCAGATAGATGTGCCGGTGATCCTGAGTTTAACTTCGCCGGGTCCGGGAATAGGCTCGGGAATGTCTTCGAGTCTAATGTCTTTGTTGTTGTGATAGACGATGGCTTGCATGTGCTCTTGTCGGTCGTGCTCGTTCGTAAAGGCATTGAGCCGTGAATGGAGTCGGAATTCTACACGTAGTACAACGGGTCGCGATCGCCTGACCAATGAGGTATTGCAGAGACTAATAAGTGCTAACATCCCGCCGCGAAACCGATTCGAAATAGACCAGCTACGAAAGTGGTTTGATTCGCTAAGTCTAAGATCTTAGCGTGCAACTAACGAGGATCAAGAAATGAAATTCAGCCCGAAGATCACGAAAGTCTCGGTCACCACGTACGAGCATGAACTCGAAAACGTTGGCAAGGACTACAACACGTTCAACATGGTTTACGAAGCTGGATCGAAGCTGAAACAAACTGGAACCGTGTTGCAGATCCACACCGATCAGGGAATTGTCGGCGAGTATCCGGAGATCGGTCGTGCGATCGGCGATGTCGAGACCGTCGCTCAGTATTTGATCGGAAAAGACGCTCTATCTCGCGAATCTATCTACAACGACACGAAGCGCGGGCTGCGACATGGAGCGATGCTTGGAGTCGGCGTGATCGATATTTGCCTTTGGGACATCGCTGGCAAACTTTACGATCAGCCTCTGTACAAGTTGCTTGGTGGAGAGAGGAAGCCGCTCCCCGCATATGCGTCGACCCTTCACGGCGATGAGAATGGTGGACTACAAACACCCGAAGACTTCGCTTACTTCGCCGAACAGTGCTACGAGATGGGGTACCGGTCGTTCAAAGTCCACGGATGGGGACTCGCGCGGAACGGCATGAAACGTGAAGTAGCAAACGTGCTAAATCTCGGCAAACAATTTGAGGGACGAATGGATCTACTTATCGATCCAGCTTGTGAGATCAAGAACTTTGGTGATGCGTTGAGACTGGGCAAGGCCTGTGACGAGGCTAACTTTTTCTGGTGGGAGGATCCGTATCAGGATGGCGGCGTTTCGCAATTCGCGCACCGTAAGCTTCGACAGATGGTCAAAACTCCGCTTTTACAGACGGAGCATATTCGCCTTCTTGAACAACACGTCGATTTCATCGTGGCAGAAGGAACCGACTACGTTCGTGCTGGAGCCCACGAAGATGGAGGCGTGACTGGAGCGATGAAAATTGCCCATGCTTCCGAGGGGTTTGGTCTTGATGTCGAGCTCCACGGCCCCGGCCCGGTGCACCGCCACATCATGTCGTCGATACGCAATACCAACTTCTTTGAGTTAGGTCTCGTTCATCCTAAGGTCAAGACCACCAGGTCGCCGGTGTATCTCGGATACAACGACAATCTCGATGGAATCGACAGTGAGGGCAATGTCTACGCACCTGACGGCCCCGGAATCGGGGTTCCGCTGGACTGGGACTGGATTCGTGCCCACCAGACCGACTCAGGTGTACTTGCAGAAGCCTAGTTCAGCATCGACACGGTAATAATCAAAAAATGGGCGGAGAAATGGCATGTGCAATGCTATTCTCCGCCCATTTTGCTATCTCGCAGCTATCGAGTGGTAACTTCGCCATCCGGCGAAATATGCGAAACGCCGGTTGTGCTTTCGTAGACCACCGCCTTAACGGTGGCCGACCTGGTTTCGCCGGGTGCGAACATGATCGAGGTCCGTTCATCCGATCCCGGTTCGGGAATTCCCGCGCTCAAACTCGTGAACGGTTCAAGGCCGATGTTGTAAGTTCGGCCATACCACGGATATCCAGATTCTCCACCGAAAACCTGCCAGTACCAGAGGTACTTGAACGTATCGACCGGGTAGGCGAGGCCAAACCCAACTCCCCTATCGGGATTGGTCACCGCATACCAGCCTTCGTTCTGGTTTTTGAAGACTGAATAAGACTGTTGGCGTTCTGATTTTGCTGGAAATTTGGTTAGGTCGAGGTCATTGCCCGCTGAATCGATAGCGGTTGGCCACTTGCCAGTTTGGTCGCTTTGCAATCGATTCCCACCAGTGCCAGGAACGAAATGATCAGCCGCAGCCATATCGAGCCGACAGTTGGTTGTCAGGAAGGGTTCACCGACTGTGACATGCTGCCCCCACTGCGCTTCCACTTCTTCCTCGGCCTGGTTCGTGAGCGTGTCGGTAACGGTCAGGATAGGTCTGTTTGCTTCGAGCGACACTACTTTTTCGATCCAAAATGGCGTTCTGATGGTCTTCACACTGAACTTCACACTGACTTTTTCAGGGGTATCTTCCAGAATCACAGCGTCCCACGGCATGAGCGTTGCCTCCGTGTGTTGCCCTAGGTCGGCGTTTGCGTATTTCTGAGGCGGGCCACCGGTGGGAGCAATCGTCTGCCAGCCGCCAATGTACAGGTCGTGCCAGATGTGGTCTCCATTGCCGGTAGGAGGCGTAGCCAACGCGGGGTTTCGGACCGACCATGGAGTGCGCCACATGAACTCAGTATCCGTCTTTTTGTGCGATATTTCGAAAATGTCAGCGCCTTTGTCGGCAATCAGCGAAACCCGCAGTACCTCGTTTTCGAGTACAACAGCCTTCAACCCACGATAAGTCCATGCATCAGAAACACGGCATCCGGTCGTTCGTTCGTCTTGATAGTGCATAAAAGTCCTTAGCTTGCCGGGGATATAATGTGGGGCAGTGTCAGAATGACCCTAATAATGTTGATTGCGGTGCTATTTGGCAACTGACACAGCAATTTGTGTGCAATGCATTGAGATTTATGGAAGAATCAGGTTGTGCTGCGGTAGTTGTGAGAGACGCTGCACTGCTTTACGCACAGACCCCGCAGAGGTGACTAAGTAATTGGTTCGCTTACTTGTCGTTGACGACAGCCCCGATGTACGGCTCGCTCTAGTTACAATTCTGGAGAACGCCGGTCACGACGTAGTAGAAGCCGAAGATGGCGATAAGGTTTTTGATCTGGCCATTTCCGAAACTCCGAATCTGGTTTTGCTCGATGTGATAATGCCTCGGGTAAATGGCTTAGACGCTCTTGTAACGTTGAAGGCCGACACACAAACAAGCCCAATCCCAGTAATCATGGTCACCGCCAAAAGTCGACCTGAAGACATGGCAATGGCCCGATCGCTTGGTGCGGTCGAATACATCACGAAGCCATGGACCGACGGCGACGTCGAGTTACGAGTTGATTGGGCTCTGGCAGCTGATCACGAACAGAAAACCCGCTAGCCGCACTCCGAGACTTACCATCTATGACCGGTACCGCGGTCGTTCTCGTTCTTATAGCAGCCATCTGTCACGCCTCGTGGAATCTTTTGGTTCGGAAATCGCCCTTCCCTGAGCTGACCAACTGGTTCATGGCGTTTTCGGGCGCAGCCATAGCGTTCCCGTTTGCGGTCTATTTTTTCCTGTCTGAATCTCCGTCAGGTACCGGCTGGATTTTCATTTTCGGTACGATCGTTCTTCACATCGGATACTTTTTCACTCTTGGCCGGGCCTACAAACACGGCGATCTTTCGGTTGTTTATCCGATTGCGCGCGGGAGCGGACTGGCGCTGATTCCCGTCATTGGCATTCTGGTTTTAGGCGAAGTCGTATCGATACAGGCCGGTATCGGAATACTGGCGATATTCGGAGGCGTGCTCGTTGTTGGAGCATCTTCAGGCGAGGGGCTTCGAATATGGTTGAGGCCCAGAACACTGTTGGCTGATCGCGGAGTTGCGTTTGCTATTGTGACCGGAATCTTGATCGCCAGCTATTCGAACTGGGACAAGCGCGGCGTCGAGTATGTCGAGCCTCTGCTGTACATGTTCATGGTGCAGATAGGTGGGTCGCTAGGGATACTTCCGTTGCTCCGCCGAACATATTCGGCATCTGATTTTTCTACCGAATTCAAAACGCGCTGGAAAATCGGAATCTCGGGTGGCCTGTTGCAGTTCGCTTCTTACGGACTGGTGTTGACGTCGTTCAGATTGGCACCGGTCAGCTATGTCGGACCGTTGAGGGAGTTAGCTATCGTATTCGGGGTGATACTTGCGGCGTTCGTGTTGAAAGAATCTGTTGGTAAGAACAGGATCATTGGCGCAGCGGCGATCGGTACTGGGGCACTGATTGTTGCTCTGTCACCCTAGAACTTCGGCAAACGTTGCACGTTTCCGCCCTTGACCTTCTCCCGGTCCGACTTCGCCCAGTGAGCAAGCTGAACATCAACAATTTTGTGTGATCCACTGCTCCACACCATTCGATCCGGTCCAAACGCATCGGCTACCCATCGGATGAACGGGATGACGCTCTCGCAGAGCGGTTCCTCGGTGGCGTAGTGGTCCGTCCCACCCGGCAGCTTCATGTAGACGTTCTCCAGTTCGCTCAGGTGGAGCACGTCGGAATACTCTGGGCAGAACCGTACTTGGCCTCGATTATATGGTCGGCCATTACCGTGAACTCTGGGAATTCCCATGCCACCTCGGCGACCTGAGCGGCATAGTCGGGGCCGATGTCAAGTTCGATAATCAGTCCGAGTTCACCTGCCGTTCGCCTTCGGGTGCGTGAAATCGAAACGCACGATCGATTTAGGATTTTCGCTGACGACGTTCATATGGAATGTTTGAGATTGACCACACTCAAGAAATTGACGCTGGGGTAACTCACCCATAGTATTAATAATTAGTTCTACTCCCTGTGACGATTCAGATTCCAAGAAGAATCCCACAGGTTGTCGGTGAATCAGCGAGCTTCGGATCAGAAGTTGCTGCTGTCACTCCCGGCCGGACTGCCGGAAGTGACGTATGCAACTCCTTCCGTTGAGAGGTCCAGTAGAGAAATTGTCAAACGTTCAGTCCCTGCGCTGCAAAGAGTGTGGTCGTGACTACCCACAAGAGCCTATCTACGTTTGTGACTATTGTTTTGGTCCGTTGGAAGTCGCCTACGACTACGACGAAATCGCCAAGAACATCAGTCGCGAGAAAATTCAAGACGGTCCGCTGACTATCTGGCGGTACGATCAGCTTCTGCCAGCCAGCCGTGACAACGCCATAAACATTGGCGCCGGAATGACCCCGCTGCTTAAGGCCGATAATCTCGGTAAAGAGCTGGGTTTGAACAATCTCTGGATCAAAAACGACGCCGCTAACCCGACGCATTCGTTCAAGGACCGCGTTGTCTCTGTAGCAACTACTAAGGCAGTTGAGTTCGAATTCGACACCATCGCCTGCGCTTCGACCGGGAACCTTGCGGGGGCAACAGCTGCTCACGGCGCCAAAGCCGGTATGAATACGATGGTGTTTATCCCCGCCGATCTCGAAAGAGGGAAGGTGTTGGGTGCCGCGATATTTGGGTCGGTTGTGTTAGTCAACGGGAACTACGACGACGTCAACCGACTTTGTTCGGAACTCGGCGATGACCGGCGATGGGCTTTTGTGAACATCAACATGCGTCCGTACTACTCTGAGGGAAGTAAGTCGCTCGGATACGAGCTCGCTGAGCAGCTGGGTTGGCACGCTCCTGAGCATGTCATCGTTCCCGTCGCTTCTGGATCTTTGTTCACCAAGGTGTACAAGGGTCTTCAAGAGTTTGCTCAGCTTGGGATCATCGATAGTGTGGATACAAAAATGCACATCGCACAGCCGTTTGGCTGCTCACCTGTTGCCAAGGCATTTGTTGAAGGTCAGACGCACCCGAAACCCGTAGTGCCCGATACCATCGCTAAGTCGCTAGCCATCGGCAGCCCTGCTGACGGCTACTATAGCGTTGGTATAGCGAACAACACTGGCGGATCGGCTACGATTGTTCCTGAGTCGGAGATTGCTGAAGGCATGAAGCTGCTCGCAGAAACCGAAGGAATCTTTACTGAAACCGCAGGCGGCGTCGTTATTTCAACCCTCCGGCGACTCGCCCGAGAGGGTGTGATTGGTAAAAACGAAGAAACGGTTGCATTGATTACCGGAACCGGATTAAAGACTCTCGAAGCAATTGAAAACACCGTTACAACGAGCACGATCGACGCAACAGTGCAGTCGTTCGACGAAATCGTAATGGGCTCGGTGGTGAGTTAATGCCACTTCGCAGAGTTAGATTCACATTTAAAACTGAACTGATACAGCGCCCGGTGATCTACGAACTTGGAATCAAGTTCGGAATTGTCACCAACATCCGGCGTGCAGAAGTCGGCCAGGAAACTGGTTGGGTTATGCTTGAACTGGAAGGAGCGATCGAGGAGATCGACCGTGGTCTCAAGTGGGTTGCGTCCGAGGGAGTCGAGGTAAGCACCCTGGAAGGCGACATACTCGCTGGCTAATATTCAGGAAAATATTGCAACGCAATCGTTCGAATAGCGTCTAAGATACTTGTAGAAACTTTTTGTCCCGAAAGTCTAATTTCGAGGCTCACGAGAAAACAGGAAAACTGATGTCCGTAACAGTAAAGATCCCAACTCCGCTCAGGAAATTGACCAATGGCGAGACGAGTGTTGCCACAGACGGTGCAACCGTTGGCGCTATTGTCGAGTCGCTAGAGTCGAGCTACCCGGGTATGAAGGAGCGCTTGATCGATGTGTCGGGTGATCTTCGCCACTTTGTGAACATCTACCTGAACGGCGAAGATGTTCGATATCTCGATGGACTCAACAGCGCTGTGACCGATAACGCCGAACTTAGCATAGTTCCTGCTGTTGCCGGTGGTCTGAAGTAACTCGAATGCAGTCGTAGCTTCGGCTACCTGAAATATACAACCGCACCCTGCTCAGACTATCTGAGGAGGGTGTTTTTGTTTGATGAGTGAATCAATGAAAACGCTCTTAGCATCAATCAACTGCCAGAAGGCAGAAATAGAGATCAATCTCAAGCCCACAAACGAGTGATTCTGGAAGCTCATGACGCAGGTTGTGAGCTGGTTGTATTCCCAGAGATGTCGCTTAATGGCTATTTGGCTCCTACTGTGTACGACGATCGCGTTGCCACACTCGATTCGCCCCAGATGCTGGAATTGATCAAATTCGGTGCATCCCGATCAGTTGAATGGCTATTTGGGATCGTCGAGCGAGCGCCGGTCAGCAAGCCGTACATCATGTAGATTCACGCGTCCGGAGGTGCTGTAACTGGTGTGTACCGCAAGAGAAATCTGGCGACGCTTAGAAGGCATTCTCATCAGGGTCTGATTCGTATCAGTCGAGTACGGGTGGAATAAAATTAGGTGTTGCGACCTGCGCTGACTACGAAGTTGATGACGAGTTTGTGGCTGCATCAGAATCGGGTGCGAAGATCGTCTTTCACCCGTCGGCACTTAGACTTTATGAACCGTGGAAAATCGATGGCGAATTGTGGCAAAACGGATTCGATTGGTGGCGCACATCATGCATCGGACGGCGTGGTCGTAGAGCGCTGGAACTTGGCATTAGCATCGTGTACGTGGCCAGGCAGATTCAATGTTCGATGAAGACTTCCCCGGGTGGGCTGCTCTCTTCGGACCTGATGCCGAGATCGTAACTGAATTGCGCGACTGGAGAGAAGTTACGCTCGTCGTTGAGGTTTAGTCGAGAATACTCTGGACGGCATCTCGAACAACGTCGTTCGGAACGTCACGTCGAGTCGTGGCCTTGCCAGGACCTTCTAGAAGCACCCAGCGAATTGTTCCGCTTCGTGATTTCTTATCGCTTTTGGTGGCTTCAATCAGTGCATTGACGCTCAGATCGTTCGCTGTAGTAGGCAGGTTGTAGCTCTGAAGCACTCGGCGCTGACGTTCGACCAGTTCGGAATCGATCATTCCGAGCCGCTCGGCAATGCCTGCAGCCGCCATCATTCCTATCGCCACAGCTTCGCCGTGCAGGTACGTTCCGTATCCGGACACTTTTTCGATTGCATGTCCTATCGTATGACCGTAGTTCAGCAAGATTCGATGATTACCGTTTTCGAATTCGTCAGCTGAAACTATCTCGCTTTTGATGGCTACGCTACGACGTATTGCCGCTACAGGTTCTTCGCCTTCTAGAGCCGCCATCTGCGGTGCAAGGCGCTCGAATTTATCTAACAACTTGGCATCGAGGATTAGACCATGTTTTACAGCCTCTGCCCATCCCGCTGCCATTTCACGCGCAGGTAGTGACTCGAGATGAGCGATGTCTTGCAGAACGAGTTTCGGCTGATGAAAGGCGCCCAGCAGATTCTTGCCTTTTGCAATATTGACGCCGGTCTTACCGCCAATCGACGAATCGACCATGGCTGAAAGACTTGTCGGAACTTGCACGACAGCCACGCCTCGAAGCCAGGTTGCGGCGGCAAAGCCAACGAGATCGCCAGTTACTCCGCCGCCCATAGCGACAACGATGTCTCGGCGTTCAGCTCGCATATCAGCCAGCCATTCGTAGACCACCTGGACGGTTTCGAGGTTTTTATTCGCCTCGCCAATCTCCAGTGCGAGTACGTGCGTCTCATAGCCACCACGTTCGAGTGCCTCCTGCGCGCGTCTTAGCGCGCTTGGGAACATCACGACGTCTGCGACAAGAAATGCCCTGCCCTCGAGTCCAGTCTTTTTCAGCTCGGACCCGAGATCGTCAACAACATCGCGGCCGACTATTACTCTGTAGCTGCCCTGAGTCGTGTTAACGACCGCTGCTAGATTCTGATCGTAGTTATTCGCTGAGTTATCCACTGGCATTTGTACTCGACTTAGCTACCTCACTGGATCGCCAGGCTTTGGCGATGGCCTCGGCTACTTGATCGTGCGACTGATCATCGGTTTCGATGCTGATGCTGGCAGCTGAGTATGCCTCTTCACGGTCATTCAACATAGTGCGTATTTTCTCGACCGGGGCATCATCGCCAAGGAGAGGGCGTAGTGCTCGGCCACGTTGTGGAGTGGAGTTGACCAGCCTCTTGTGAAGCGCTTCAGGGCTCGCGACTAGTCGAATCGTGAGTCCAGATGATTTCATTATTTCCCGATTTTCTTCACGAACTGGAACACCGCCACCCGTCGAAACAACGCGGCCGCCGCGACCTGCAACTTCCACAAGAATTTGAGACTCCAGATCTCGGAAGTAACCCTCGCCATTCTCATCGAAAATTCTCGGAATCGACTTACCCGCTCGATCTTCGATTACGCCGTCCATTTCGACAAATGGCCAGCCGAGAAGTTCGGCCACGCGTCTGCCTGATCGAGTCTTCCCGGTGCCGGAAAGTCCGATCAGGTAAATGTTGGGTTTTGGGCCGTTCGTCTCGGTCAAAGTATCTTAATTCTGGGTTTCGATAAGGTTGTGGAAGGTCGATTTAGGGGTTTCCGAATTCCTGGTGAGATTCGATGTAGCCATCGTAGTTTCTCTTGATTTCGTCTAGCGAATCTCCACCGAACTTCTCGAGCATCGCCTCTACCAACACAAGAGCCATCATCGCTTCGCCTACGGGGCAGGCACGGGCCACTTGACAGATATCACTGCGGTTGTAGGCGGCCTCAACAACTTCACCGGTATTGATGTCGACTGACGGAAGCGGGTTCGTCATAGTTGCTATTGGTTTGATTGCAACGTTGACCACGATCGGCTGTCCGTTCGACATACCGCCCTCGATACCACCGGAACTGTTCGTCAGGTGCCTGAATTTTCGTCGATCCGAGGGATCAGGAACAATTACGTCCTGGACTTCCCTACCCGGTTTTTGAGTATTCGCAAACCCTGTTCCGATCTCAACACCCTTTACAGCGTTAATACTCATCATCGCTTGGGCCAGTCGTCCATCAAGCTTCCTGTCCCAGTGAACATGGCTTCCAAGCCCGACTGGTGCGCCGAAGGCAACGACTTCAAAAACACCACCGATGGTTGTACGGTCAGCCTTCGACTTGTCGATAGCTGCCTTGAATCGGGTATCAGCATCAGGATCTGATGCACGAACCTCTGAAGCCTCAACAGCGTCCCAATCGACATCGCTAGTTGCAACATCTCGTCCGTCTTGATCACCTGTTGCGACTGCTCGCGAGTGAATGTATATTCCGATCTCTTCCAGTAGTCGTCGAGCGATAGATGCGGCAGCAACGCGTGCGGCTGTTTCCCTTGCAGACGACCTTTCGAGGACGTTTCGTAAATCGTGCTGGACGTATTTCAACGCGCCGGGGAAATCGGCATGACCGGGAACAACTTTTGTGTAGACCTTTTTGTCGACATCGTCGTCAACAGGTGTGATCGACATGGCATCGGTCCAGTTGACGAAATCGCGGTTTTCGATCCACATTGCGATCGGTGAGCCGAGTGATATTCCGTGACGAACTCCCGCTCGAATGTCGGCGCGATCCTTTTCGATCTTCATTCGACCGCCAGAGCCGTATCCCTTTTGCCGACGAGACATCTGTTTTTCGATGTACTCCTCAGTCACTTCGAGACCAGCAGGTATTCCCTCAACAATTACCGTGAGTCCGGGGCCGTGTGATTCACCGGCCGTCAGGTATCGAAACGTCGTCATTCGTATTGGTTCTCGTCGCTACTTAGCGAATTTGGGAACAATCATAGTGTTCAGATAATTTTGCGCCGCTATCGTTAAATAATGGCTGTCGGGCTTCGATTATAGGCAGTTGACAGTAACAAGTTTTGGCTAGTCGCTTTTTAAGGCCTTCTCGATTGCCGAAAACATGGTGTCTACAGGCGCTGTTTTACCGGTGGCCATCTCGAATCCTTCGATTCCTTGGAATACGAGCATCGTCATACCGCCCTCGCTCGTGCCCCCTGCCTCTTCGACCTCGGTGAGGAACTTAGTCATGGGCGGTGCGTAAACTGCGTCATATCCCATTGCATCAGCTGAGATCATGTCGGCCGTTACCGGGGTCGCTAGCTCGGCGGGACCGCCTGCCATGCCGAGTGATGTGGTATTTACCAACAATGTTGCGTATGGCACGTAGTTGGAGAGTTCGTCTCGACTCATGCCGATAGCGGTTGGCTTGAATCGCCCTTCTGAGAATTCAGATGCAAGGGCCTGCGCCGTTTCGACGGTGCGATTTGCGATCGTTAGCCGTGCCACACCAGCCGTTTTCAGGGCGTAGACGATTGCTCGCGATGCCCCACCAGCTCCGAACACAACAGCGTCGACGCCTTTGGGGTCAAATCCAGCTTTTTCTTTCAACCCTCGCAGGAAGCCGGTACCATCTGTATTGTGACCAACAAGCTTGCCGTCTCGGTTGAAAATCCAGTTGACGGCACCAACTGCTTCGGCGGCATCAGTTAGCTCGTCGACTATCGGTATCACTGCCTGTTTGTGGGGTAGTGTCACGCATCCTGCGAGAAAGCCTTTGGCTCGAAATGTTGCAACCTTGGCTTCGAGTTCTTCTGGCTTTACATCCCATGCCTCGAAAGTCTCATCGATGCCGAGTTCATCGAGTCCAGCCTGCTGAAATACAGGTGATTTCGTATGCCCTATGGGGTGACCTATTATGCCGATATTGCTACTCATACTTCTCCGTTTGTGGCCAAGTGACTATTCGATTGACTAGTTGAAAAATGATCTACTTAGACCGCATGTAAGAGTCGAGAATTATCGCCGCAGAAGCTGAGTCTATCTTGCCTCGAGCGGCGCCACGTGCCTTTGAAGGTGATTTTCCAGCTTGTCTTAGAAGTGAGTGTGCTTCAACCGTCGTCATCCGCTCATCCCAGGCAGTGACGGGAAGATCGGTAGTTTTTCGAAGACGTGCGCAAAATGCGTTAACTTTTCGAGCTGCTGGACCCTGCGATCCGTCGAGAGCAATAGGGAGTCCTACAACAATTCCCGTTGCTTCACGTTCAACCGCTATTCGACAGATATTTGCCGAATCCTCAGATCCCGCAGCCTTTATGGCTTCGATCGGAGTGGCGATCGTGCCGGTTGGATCGCTCACAGCGAGCCCAATTCTGGCTTCACCGTAGTCGACTCCCAGAAGACGGCCGAGTTCTAAGTTTGGGATATCTAGCTCCTTGGTCCATCGCCCAGAGAATTGCGAACGATCTCTTCGGCCGCGGCCAGCGCCTCGGACAGTTGATCAGCGTTCTTGCCACCGGCCTGCGCAACAGCCGGGCTTCCGCCACCGCCACCGCCCATCTTGTTGGCGAGTTCTCTGGCGATGTTGCCTGAGTGGATTCCGGCTTTGACGGTGTCATCTGTCGCCATCACAACGACCATCGGACGACCGTTGATTACGCTGCCAAGAATAACAACGCCTTTACCTATTTGATTTTTAAGGTGATCACCGGTCTGCCGCAATGCTACGACGTTGGACGCCGGAACTTCGTTCACTTCTACGTGTATGGAAGTGCCATCCGCGTCGATATCGAAAGTGCTTGCCGTACTATTCGCTCCACTGTTGCCCCCACCGACACTCGCCTGAAGTAGCTGTTGTTCTAGCTGAGCGACCTGCTTTCGGGCCTTGCTGAGATCGCTGGTAAGTGCGTCGACTCGGCTGTTTGTTTCGGAAACAGGAACTCGGAATTTCGAAGCGATATCGTCGAGTGTGCCGAAACGATCGTATATCGCCTGCTCCGAGGCAACTCCTGTTATCGCTTCCATGCGACGCATTCCGGACCCGATACCGGTCTCAGAAGTGATTACAAAGGTGCCGATGCCGCCGGTGTGATCCATGTGGGTACCGCCGCAAAGCTCGTAGCTCCACGGGGCATCAATCTTGATCGTGCGGACTTCGTTGTCGTAGGTGTCGCCAAAGAAGGCAAGTGCGCCCTCTTCAACAGCCTCGCCATATGTGGTCCAGTGAACTTCAACATCTCGATTGAGGCGGATTTTTTCGTTTACCCGATCTTGTACCGCCCTGAGCTGCTCGCTGGAAAGCGCTTCCATGTTCGTGAAGTCGAAGCGGAGGCGGTCCGGGGCGACGACCGATCCTGCCTGCCTGACGTGACTACCAACGATTTCACGAAGTGCAGCATGCACGAGGTGCGTTGCAGTGTGATTGCGGCGAATCTTCTCGCGTCGTTCTCCGTCAACCGTAGCCTTGACGAATACACCTTTGGCTATTGAGCCAGACGTGACTCTGCCGTGATGAACGTTTACGTGACCGTATGGTGCCAGCGTGTCGGTGATCATTATGTCGACACCCTCGCCAGATATAGTTCCTGTGTCGCCAACCTGACCACCGCGGGCTGCATAAAACGGCGTTTCACCGAGGATCAATTCGACCTCATCGCCTTCTTCGGCTTCGTCGACTGATGCGCCATCTTTTACTATCGCAACAATCGAGGTGTCTGAGGCGAGTGTCTCGTAGCCTACAAACGGCGTGTCTTCGACCTCAAGTTCCTCATATACACGAGTCGATTCGGCATTACCACCGAATCCACCTGCCGCACGGCCACGCTCTCTTTGAGTCTCCATTTCGGCATCAAATGTTTCACGATCGACCGAAAGTCCAACCTCACCGGCAACTTCGCCGGACACTTCGAACGGGTAACCGTAGGTATCGTAGAGCACGAATGCCTCGGTTCCGGACACGTTGTCACGCCAATTGTCTATTGAGTTCTGGTCACCGGCTTCTACAAGCCGTTCTATGGCTGCGATCGCCTGCCGGGTTCCGACGGTTCGACCATCGTCTCCACTTGGTGATTTCAGCTTCTTGCCGTCTTTTATCACTTCGGCTGCGTCAGGATTTTCACGACGGTAGTCGATCATTCCTGCAAGCACCTGAGCTCCAAACTCGAGGGTGCGGGAGAAGCTATTCTCTTCTTTCTCGAGAACGTCCTGAATAAATTCGTAATTGCCGATCAGCTCCGGGTATATGTGACCCATGTGATCAGATACGGTTTTTGAGATCGTTGAAAGCATTGGATCATCCGATCCAAGTTCTCTACCAAACAGCATTCCACGGCGAATCAGGCGTCGAAGGACGTACCCTCGCCCCGAGTTCCCGGGTATTACGCCATCGCTGATCAAGAATGACGCGGAACGCGCGTGTTCCGCGACCACTCGGATAGCGCGATCGGTTTCGGTATCGCTGCCCCACTTTTTTCCAGATAGGTGTTCGACATGGGTGATGATCGGCCTGAACGCATCTGTTTCGTACACGTTCGACGCACCCTGAAGCACGGCGAGCATCCGCTCAAATCCCATGCCGGTGTCGATGTTCTTGGCGGGAAGAATCGTATCGTTGCCGTCGAGATCGCGATAATACTGAGTGAATACGAGGTTATACAGCTCTACGAAATCGTCGTGGTAGTTGGGTCCCCACTCACCTTTACGAACCAGATCGTCGACCGCTGGTATATCGTCGAGCGAGCCACGGTAGTAGTTAATTTCCGAGCTCGGGCCGCATACGCCTTCGTCTCCGGCCGGCCCCCACCAATTGTCTTCATCGCCAAACCGGTAGATGCGGTCTGACGGAATTCCGAGGTCCCGCCAGATCTGTTCGGCTTCGTCATCGGTTGTGTAGACGGTGTAGTACAGGCGCTCCGGGTCGAGTCCGAACCGCTCTGTGAGCAGTTCGAGCGCCCAGACACATGCTTCTTTCTTGAAGTAATCGCCGAAGCTGAAGTTTCCCAGCATCTCAAACATCGTCAGGTGGGTATCGTCACCTACTTCTTCAATGTCAGTTGTCCGGAAGCATTTTTGCGATGTTGTTACACGAGGGTGAGGCGGCTCTTTCTCGCCCGAAAAATACACCTTGAACTGCGCCATGCCCGAGTTGGTCAGCAGAAGAGTTGGGTCTGCGGCAGGAATCAGCGATGCAGAAGGCATTCGAAGGTGGTCGTGTTCTTCGAAGAACGCGAGAAATGCTTCTCTTAGTTCATCGGCTGTTTTTGGAGGGCTGGAGGTCATTTTTCTCCGAACTGCACGCAAGTTGTGATCAAGAATGATACGAGCAACTGATTTTAGTTAGGACTCAATTTGCGTGTCAAAGTTGATTTTGCGTCAACCGAGCTTTGATGGCGGACGTTGGGAGTGGTTGAATTTGGCTCAGAACCAATCGACCACCGTGGTCATTTCACTTGCGAGTGATCAGCGGCAGGGCAAATTCCATGGCTCAAAAGAGCGGTGATATATATAAGGAAGCGCTTTCGGCGCGCGTGGTTAACGACGTTTTTGACCCGATGAGGCATCACCCTTTCAATCGAAGACTCATTGTGGCAAGCAGCCGCGGACCATTTTATTTCACCGAAGACGATGCCGGTGAGTTGGTTGCCCGACATGCTGTCGAATCGTTCGAGGGAAATAGTGAATCTTCGATCACTTGGATTTATGGGGCAATAAGTGCGGCAGACCGGAAAGCTGCACAGCTTATGGCTTCCAGTGACAATAATATTCTTGCCTCGGTGAAACCAGATCATTGGGACATACGGCTTGTTTCCACTCCGCGTCGTGTACACCACAAGTTTTACAACGTCATCTGCAATCCCCTGCTCTGGTTCTTGCTTCACCGATCATGGAGTCCAACCTTCACCCCTGTGATCGGCAAGCAAGAGCGTGACGCCTGGGACAACGGATATCGAGCGGTAAACGAATCGTATGCAAACGAGGTTCTTGCAAGCGTAGGGGAAGATCGATTCGTGCTGGTCACAAGCAACTACCAGCTGATGCTCGTTCCGGGATTTGTTCGTGATCGACACCCGGACACCGTGATTCGTCACTCGTTTGAAACCCCATGGCCATGGCCCTCTGATCTAGAAATATTACCGGTTGAGTGGCGTTTGCAGCTGCTGCGTAGTCTGCTGTCGGTGAACGAGCTATCTTTTCCAACGGCAAGGGACATTCGGGCTTTCGCTGCCTGTGCTGAGGAGTTTTTGAAAGAGTCGGCTGTAGTGACCATCGAACACAATGGCGTTTCCATTACCTACGAAGAGCGGATAGTTAGACTCGAGATAGCACAGCCTTCGGTAAGACCCGTAGATTTCAAGTCGCTAAAGGGCATATCACCAACCCAACGTGCAGTGAAAGACCTCACCGCTGACAAATACCGACATACTTTCGTGACAGTTGATCGAGCCGAGCCCCACAAAAACATCGTTCGTTCGATAAACGCGTGTGGTGAACTTTTAAAACAGAGCCCTGAAATGGCTCAGGACGTTCAGTTTTTGCTGTTCCTCACGCTTGGACCTACACACATTTCTGCGTACAAACGGTTATCGGAAGAAATCAGGCGAGCAGCACGACGAGTAAATGATCGATTTGACGGATTAAACCCGGTCCGAACAGCACCATCTATCGAGCCGTCGCTGCCCTGAGCATCTACGACACACTAGTTTCCATTCCTGTGGTCGATGGGACAGTTCGTTCCGCCATGGATGGAGCAATTATTAACTCTGTAGCTGGCGGGATGATCGTTAGCGAAACAAGCATCGCTGCGGATCTCTTCGGCGAGTTTGTTTCCACCGTTGGTTTCGCCGATATCAACGCAATTGCCAATGCAATGGCGGCAGCGATAGGCGAATCGTACGAGGATCGACGACGGAAAGCCGACGCAATCGAGGCGATAGCATCATCGATTTACAAGGGTCAGATATCGATGCAGATCATGACAAGCCAGGCGATCATCGGTCGATCACGCAAACACCACTAGCTGCACTATTCGTTGTCATCGGTATCGATCAACAAGGTGTGCGTGCGGACGTCTGGGTCGGCTTCGGCAATTCTGGCATTTGCCGCCATGGCCACTGAAGCCAACTCCTCTTCACGCCGCTCTGGTGTGATTATGCCGTCATCATTTTCAATTGACTCTGAAGGAGATACAGGTCCAACTGCTTCACGAGCAGGTTGTGGAGTTGGAACCGGCGCCGTAGCTGGTGTCGCCGGAGTGTAATCTGATCGGAATGGCGGCTGAGCTTCACCCCAGTAAACAGTCTGGTGAGGGAATGGAATCTCGATGCCTTCTGCGTCGAGTCGAATCTTGATGCGCTTTCGCAGCTCGCCCATGATCTCCCACTGCTTCATCGGCTTGCAGTCGCCGAGCATTTTGAACGTGACAGCGGAATCGTCGAGGGAGTTCAATCGAAGAACCTGTGGTGGGGTAATCAGCATCAGCCCGTAGTATGGATCGGCTGCGATCTCGTCGCCGATATCGTTCAGGACTTCAACGACGCGTTCAACATCTTCTTTGTAAGCAACCCCTACGTCGAGGTTTACTCGTGACCAGTACTTGGTCTTGTTCGACGCAACGGTAATTTCGCCATTGGGAATGACGTGAACTTGTCCATCAAGGTCCCGAAGCACGGTACGACGAAGGTTGATAGATTCGACGAGTCCCGATATGCCTGAGAGTGAGACCACATCGCCGGTACGGTACTGGTTTTCGGCGAGAATGAATACACCTGCGATCAGGTCTCGAACCAGATACTGCGCACCAAATCCCACAGCGATCCCAGCAATTCCGAATCCGCCAAGGACAGGTCCAATAGGCACTGAAAGCTCGGTGAGCACCATGAACAGGGCCGATACATAGATCAGTGCGACCGCGGCACCGACGAACACACTGGATAGTGTCTCGGACCGCTTCAGTACTTCGTCATGGTCGGCGGTCGATGCCTGCCCAAGCATGACCGAAGAGAGAACGCGAGGGATAACGCGACGAGCGATTCTGGTAACAATCCAGCTCATGAATAGGATCAACACGATCCTGAGTCCGTCGGTGGCGAGCCAGATCCCAGTAGCCGATCCAGCACTCTTCAAGTAATTGATCGCCGGGTCGACATTGTTGCCGAGTACGTGCAGTATCGCCAAAATCGCAGCCACACCGAACACAACGGCAACCAGGAAATTCGAAATCCATGAGTCGGCGGCCTGTACCACCATGCCAACATCGGCAGTCGCGTCGTGTTGGTCGAGACCCTTAACTGCTTGCCGTAAACCACGTCGTAAGACGACTCGAACAAGCCACCAACCAAGAATGGCACCGAACGCGATCAGGAACGCCCATAGACCGCCGCCAGCGAGCCAGCTAAAGAATGTTCCGTCTACCGGATTGCCAAGTAATCTATCGAGGAAGGATTCTTCCATAAAATGATTCGTCAGGGTCGAATTTGCGTCGCAAAGTGACTGCCGGCGCGTTTGTGTAATTCAGAAACTGCTTACAGACGATACAGATTGGGCGATGTGTCGAACTGAACGGGGCCTACTTCCCGCTACTTTCCCAGATTGTCACGTATGGCCCGCTCTTGCCTGAAATGAGGCCGGCAAGGTCTTGCTTGGTAGTATCGGAAATCGACTTTCGCTCTTTTTCCATCAGGTCGAGCAGCTGTTCCTGGAGCTGGTCGAGCGCCTGATTTGAAAGTCTTTTGCCAAATAGTTCTGATATAGCTTCACGCAGTTGGACAGGCTCGAATACGAGCAGTGGGCCAGTAAAGAAAAGCACACCAACGGTGCTGGTGGGTTCATTGGAGTCGTCTACGTTGTTGATTCCGAGTTCGGCAATAATCCGCTTTAGCGAATTCGCCCTGACAACGGCTTCGACCTGTTGGGGGATGCCCATTAGCTCGAGGAACCCTACGCCATGGCGACGAATTAGTTTCGAGAATTCCTGCTCGACGCTTGCGTAAAAATCTTCACCTAGAACGTTGGATATCGAGAGGCTGATTATTGCAGGTCCGCCTGCGCGGTCATCCCTTGCGTCGATAGCAATGAACTCGCGAAGATGAGGAAAGATGCAGAGAGTGATGTCAGCACTGCCTCGGTCAGAATCAAACATCCTTCGATTTTAACCTTAGTTGAAGCCGAAAAGCTGTTTCACACGTTGGAATATACCGACCTTCTCACCGCGACGGGCCTTGTGCCAGCTTTTTTCAGCCGACGCCGATCTGCTGAGGTTAGAACCTCGCTGTTTCATCACGTCGCGTATGTCTCGGTCTTCCTTTTCATCCAACCAGAACCCGGCGTCTGTCGGGCAGGCTTCAATCTCGAGGTTAAAGCCACGGTACCGGAACCGAATCATCTGCTCATTACAGTGCGGACAAGCGTGGTCGACAGGATGCTTGCCGTACTGTCTCTGACCTTTGACCATGTCATCGCTGGCGGAGTTGTCCTCTAGAGACTCCATCGCATGAGTGGTCAGCCAGACACCTTCGCAGGTGGGGCATTTCGAAGACTCTTCGCCAGAAGTTTTTGAGTCGATAAGGTCTGTTTGGTCAACGGGACAGGTGAGTTGTTGCAAGTGGATCAGTCCTTCGGGCTTGGAAAGCGATTGCCGCCGTATCAGATTGTACGAAGCAAAACGGAAATCTGTTTGATTTTATGATTAGTTATTTGGCGGTCGGGATGATTCAGTTGTATCAAGTGTGTATCTGAAGTCGCAGTGTGATGCGCCTTGCATGATCGTTTGGGTTCTTTCGAGTTTCACGTCGGGGTTGAACCCTCCGCAGAACTCGAAGTCGCGGGTACAGGAGAATATATCGCCAAGATCGCCGAACCCTAATTCGTTGTACATCTCGGCGTACTTACACCGAGTTACGTCGAAAGAATAAGCGCTTACGGTGCTTTCGATTACCTCGACTTCGAGAGCTCCGTGGCGTCGCCACGCATCCTTGTTCGATGCGTAGTCTTTGAGGCCGTTCGCGCCGATTCCCTTGGCGAACTGTGAACCCTGTTCTCGAGCAAGCTTCGTGATGACTGTTCTTGCTATTTCATTCGTCTTTTCGACACCGACCTCGTCCTGAAACGCTCGGAGCATAGGACCGAGAATCATCGCTTCGACCTGGCGGCGATCTATCACATCCATTTCACTGGGGTCGAATGCCATTTGTTAGTCCTTACGTTTGGTATCGATGGATTTGATCCTACTGGAGTGAGATGCTCATCGCTACAGCACCGCCGCCAGCGTGGCAAATTACCGCTAGACCACTGGTTCCGCGTATCGCCTGCAGTCCATACATGAGCGTCACAATGATTCGTGATCCACTGGCGCCAATTGGGTGACCAAGCGCAATCGCCCCACCTCGCTGATTCACACGATCCCAGTCCCAGTTCACTGCCTGGCCGTTGGCGAGGACTTGTGCTGCGAATGCCTCGTTAACTTCAATCAGGTCGAAATCATCGATGGTCTGACCGGTTTTCTCAAGAAGATTGGCCACCGCTATGCGTGGGGCATCGAACAGCATTCCTGGTTCGTTGGCAGCGTGTGCGTATCCGGTGATGCGGGCGACGGGGCCTGATGAACTGGCGGAGGCCTGGATTTCGTTCACAACGACCACTGCTGCAGCTCCATCGCTTATAGAAGATGCATTGCCGGGAGTTACCGTTGCGTTTGGTGGGAATACAGCAGGAAGTCTTGCGAGTCCGTCTAGCGTTGTGTCGGCCCGAGGTCCCTCGTCTACATCGACGATTGCGATTTTCCCGCGCCTTCCGACAACTTCAACGGGTGTTGTCTCACTTGCAAACGATCCTTCAGCCGACGCCGTTGAAGCGAGTCTGTGGCTGCGTTCTGAAAATTCATCCTGTGCCTCGCGTGACACTGAATACTTTTCGCTAATAGCTTCGGCGGAACTACCCATGTGCCTGTTCTCGAAGGGGCACCACAGCCCATCGTGAATCATCGAATCAACGAGATTGGTGTCGCCAAGTCGCTGACCGGTGCGGCTGTTTAGCAGCAGGTGCGGCGCAGCGCTCATGTTTTCCATGCCGCCGGCGACGACCGCAGAAGCTTCACCGAGTTGAATCGACTGGGTGGCGAGGATTATCGCCTGCATTCCGGATGCACACGCTTTGTTGATAGTGAGTGCAGATGCACTAGCGGGAATGCCTGCTTTGATGGCCGATTGCCGAGCAGGGGTTTGTCCGAGACCGGACGAGAGTAGATTTCCCATCACGCTGTACTCGATGTCAGAGGAGTCGAGTCCAGATCGGTCAACAGCAGCAGATATCGCGGTCGCGCCCAACTCGGTTGCCGGTGTACTTGCGAGTGCGCCCTGGAAATTCCCGAGGGGAGTTCGTGCTGCACCAGTGATAAACACATCGCTTTTCAGTGAGTTGATCATGAGTTCGCTTCCTGTCGATTGATGATCGTATATATGCGATGAGTATAAATCGGATCGTGCATGTTAGGCAGGAACTACTCGAACGCTCAATCCGTCAGCGGTAAGTGCGATTTCTCCACGTTTCAGAGCGAGCGCGTCTTTGCCGTAGATATCTCGACGCCAGCCGACGAGGGTTCTTACATCAGGCTCATCTTCGGTCGCAATGCGGTCCAGATCTTTCCGATTCGCGACCAGCTGGGCTGCTACGCCTGCCTCTTCACAGCGTAGTTTCAGGAGAGCTTGCAGTAGTGCCACCAGCGTTTCGTGCCCGCGGAGTGGTGCTCGACCCTTTTCTGGATTGGGGCAATCCTCATCAGGAATTTCGAGACCAATTTTCACCGCTTCGAGAAGTGCTTTGCCGTCGCGACTGTTCGCGAAACGCTCGTTGATACCTCGCACTCGTTCGAGTGCAGTAGGATTTTGAGGGGTGTTGAGGGCTATTTCGGCAAGGGCTTCGTCACGGCACACCCAGCCTTTCGGAATATTTCGGTGTTTGGCGCTGGTTTCTCGCCACGCGGTGATTTCACGCAGCACGGCGAGTGCTCGTCGCGTGGGTCGACGCAACCGCACTTTTCGCCAGAGTTCCCTAGGATCCAGGTTGTATGTGTTTTCATCTCGCAGATGGCCCATTTCTTCTTCGGCCCAGCTTGTTCGTTTGGCTTCTGAAAGCTCAGAAACGAGTTTATCGTAGACATCTGTGAGATGAGTTACATCACCGATCGCGTATTCGACCTGATGATCGGTCAACGGTCGTCGCGACCAATCGGTCATTTGCGAACGCTTGTCGATCGTCTGTCCGACAATTTTTTGAACCAACGTTGCATACGCGGGTTGATCGCCATAACCGCTGACCATGGCCGCAATCTGCGTGTCGAAGACGGGTTCGACCATTGCACCACTGGCGGTGTAGATAATCTGCATATCCTGACTCGCCGAGTGAAACACCTTCAGAACTGAACTGTTGTTCATCAATTCGTAGACGGGTTTCAGGTCGATACCTTTGGCGAGAGGGTCGATGGCGACTGCTTCTTCGCGTGTGGCGATTTGGATCAGGCAGAGAATTGGCCAATAGGTCTTTTCTCGAACGAATTCTGTATCGACTGTGACGAACTCGGAGTTGGCGGCCTCCGCACAGAAATCAGCGACGTCGGCGGAATTAGTAATAAGCACACACAGGTTTTACACCAGCCAGTGCGATCCCGCCATTCAGAATATCGATTCAGGCGGTGAGTCTCGGCCGGTACTGCAGTACTTCCGCAACGTGAGGCGTCAGAACGTCTGGTGAATCAGCAAGAACGAATGACTATGCGTTAGACCCATTCGACTCACCCATAACTATTATGGTTAGTGTGAGACTGAGCGAGAACCGCCGCTTCTCGCTCAGTCTGCATACACGGTTCCACTCTTCACAAAACCGACCCTCCGGCATCGATTCGATGCGCACGGAGGGTTTTGCGCGTTCGATGTTGTTGAGTCTAAATCGGCTGCGTTGCATCTAAAATAAGGAACAATGTCACTAAGAATCGTCTCACGGCAAAACACGAGTGAAAGTAGCAGGACTTGAACGAACGAGCGTATCGTAGGCGGAATCATCCGCCCTATTGCACTTGTGCTGCATGCACGGCTGATCGGTTGAAGCGGAACGCCGAGTCGGGGCCGAGCGGATTGCTGGTGCGGTTGCTGCGATTGCTGCGACTAAAACGCTGATCTAGGAAAGACTGTCGGTCCCGAGGAATTTTCCCCAGGCCCAGCCAATTCCAAGTCCGATTATCACGGAGAATGGGATCCCGAAGAGAACACTCACCAGCGCGACATCTTTGGCATTTGTTTCTGCATCATCGAACTGCAACAGGGAAATGATCAAAAACGCGACGCCCATTATGAACCCTAGCCCTGCGCCCATTAGTGCAGGCCTGCTGAATCTCAACTGATCATTCCTTTTGTTTCGTAGCTCACCGGCTTACGTTTATTTGGCGTCGTAAGTTTCGTACACGTTTTCACATGGATTGCCGTTCGATACGTGCATTCGATTTTCTTCTGGTTCAAGGATGATGGAAATTACGCTGCGCTGCCAACCGGTTTTCGGGTCATCATTCGGATGTCTGCAGATAGAAGTTGGGAACCCATCGTGATCTGACAGCAGCTTCTTGGCGTCATCGATCGAGACTTTGCATTTTTCACTGAGAATTTCCTGCGCTCTGGATCTTCGGTCGAACGACTGGCCGTAGATTCGATCTTCGAACTCTTCGTTGTACGAGTTGAGTTCCGGATGGACACAGTGATTAGTGTGAACCAAAACACCATGACTGTCGGCTTCGATGGACTCAACGGTACTCGGAGTGATTTCGAGATTCAGTGGCCCATCGGCAGTGATCATGGCTGCATTCGCTGTGAGGGATCTTGGAGCCGATTCAACTGCTTGAACTGCATCTGCTGTTGAATTAGCTTCCAATATCGACCGCACGAAGAAATACCACGGCAAACCTTTGGTATCCGTGGGACCGTTCAAAGCGTTCATGCAGATGCCGATACCCGCTGAGTTGAACCCCATATACGCCACCAGCCCGGGTTGTTGCCACGACGTAAAGGCTGTTTTACCAGCGCCATTACGTGTAATAACTGCTGATAATGGTGCCATAGCTGGGTCGTTGTCCCAATTCTGGCCGGCGAATCCAGTACCCGATTCTGACGATCCGGCAGAAACCATGATCGAAGTACAGCCTTCTGATGTGTCCGCAAGCATGTTTCTGGCGTTGAGTACCATCAAGCGTTCGACAGGAACGCCTGCGGCCTGTGCGGTGCCATGTAGCTCCTCCAGAGGCCATGGAAAGTAGTCAGCGACATGCTTGAAACTTCGCCGGGCAACATCTTCAGCCTGCTCCCATGCAATGGCTCTCGAAGATCCCATGTTGAATCGTTCAAGCACGAGCTCGGATAATTCGACGATCTGATCACGAAAACTCTCGCCAATGGCTCGTCCCATTTCGGTCGGCGAACCTGAGACGGTCAATTCGGGAAATCGAGTGGTGTTGTCGGGTGTCATGGTAAAAAACTAAGATCGTAAAGAGTGCTTGTAGGATGATGATTTAAAAATACCACCGGGTAGTTTGCTAGACTCGCCGACTCTTGGGAATATTTAACGCAATTTTGAGGTACTGAACCCATGGCAACAGCCCCGCCTAACGGCAAGATATTGAGGTCGCAGGAATGGTTCGGCGGGAGAGATCTCGAAGGATTTCTACACCGAGCCGGGCTGAAGAACCAAGGATGGTCCGAAGAATCGTTCGCCGGAAAACCAGTTATCGGAATTGCCAACTCGTGGTCTGAGGCGACTCACTGTAACGCTCATCTGCGCGGGCTTGCCGAGCATGTAAAGCGCGGGGTTCTAGCTGCCGGTGGATTTCCTATCGAGTTCCCGACGATATCCCTTGGCGAGTTTTTCCTGTCACCAACTTCTATGTTCTGCCGAAACCTAATGTCGATGGACGTCGAGGAGATGATCCGCGGACTTCCGATCGATGGCGTTGTGCTTCTTTCAGGTTGCGACAAGACAACACCTGCAATGCTCATGGGAGCGGCTTCGGCTGATCTTCCCGCAATTGTGCTCACCGGAGGGCCACAGCTGAAAGGCAACTGGAAGGGCGAGGAGTTGGGATCATGTACGGATTGCCGTCGTTACTGGGCAGAGTTGAGAGCGGGAACAATTACCCAGACTGAGTACGACTCAATGGAAGCAGCGATATACCGATCGCCCGGACACTGCATGGTGATGGGTACGGCCTCGACAATGGGGGCGATAGTTGAAACGCTTGGTATGTCTTTGCCGGGTGGAGCCGCGGTTCCGGGAGCAGATTCTCGACGCAAAGTTATGGCTGAAGACTCTGGACGCACAGCCGTTGAACTGGTGCAAAAAGGTATTCGACCCTCCGACATTCTTACACAGGATGCCTTCGACAACGCGATTCGTATGCTGCTGGCAGCCGGCGGATCGACTAACGCGATTATTCATCTCACTGCAATTGCAGGTCGCGCAGGGTTACGTATTCCGCTGGATAGGTTCAACGAGCTTTCAGAGTCGACTCCGGTGATCGTGAACCTACGACCCGGTGGCAAGTACCTGATGGAGGATCTGTTCTACGCGGGTGGTGTCGAGGCAGTGCTTAAAAAGATGGAGAGCCTGTTGAATCTCGATTGCCTGACAGTAACAGGAAATTCGCTTGGCGAAAATATCGCAGATGCGCAATGCTACAACGACGATGTCGTGCTGTCGCCAGAGACCCCTCTAGCCAAAGAAGGCGGCCTGACTGTGCTACACGGCTCATTAGCACCTGACGGCGCGGTTATCAAGCACATAGCGGCGTCACCTGATCTGTTGAAGCACACAGGACGTGCCATCGTCTTCGAAAACCCGCTTGATCTCAAGAACCGAATCGACGATACCGACCTAGACGTGACCAAAGACGACATACTCGTGTTGAAGGGCGCTGGACCGGTTGGTGGTCCCGGCATGCCTGAAGCGGGGTTCCTGCCGTTGCCTAAGAAATTGTTGGCTCAAGGGGTGCGCGACATGGTGCGAATCTCTGATGCCCGCATGAGCGGCACGGCGTTCGGGACTATTGTGCTTCACGTATCGCCGGAATCAACTGTCGGTGGACCGTTGGCATTGGTGCAGACGGGTGATGGGATCACGCTTGATGTCAAAGCCCGGATCCTCGATCTGAATGTCGAAGACGCCGAATTGGAACGACGTCGTGCAAATCTTGCCGCTCCCGCGGTGGATGGTGGTTTCGAACGTGGCTACGGAAAGATGTACTCACAGCACATCACTCAGGCCCAGGATGGCTGTGACTTCGACTTCCTGATAGGAAAGACGCCGGTAGAAACACACGTTGAGCTAGCGACTCACAACGCGGGCTTCCATACGGGATAAGGGAACGCTCTCGTCAAACCCTTGTGCAAACGGGAACGGGTGGTGAGACGCACCGTATGCTCATGTCCGCATCTGAGTTCAGCCGCCAATGGACGTTGGAGAACAAGGTACTGCGTTCGCTGGACGACTAAGTCGCTTGAGTTAGCCTAGGGCGTTCCTTCTCCTAACGAGAGACGATTAGGCATGCCCCGAGCTTGCCGAAGGATTGAGGGAGAACCGCTCGTTCAACTCTCTCAGGCTTGCTGCATCGTACCTAAACAGGTGTTGGTGCATCGTCCGGTATCAATCTGGCAGCGCGCATATCGCTCCACATGGCGGCTGGGATTTCCTGCTCGACCATCGATATGTTTTGTTCGAGCTCGGCAGTCGACTGAGCTCCCGGCACAACGGTTGCCACGGCGGGATGTGCCAAAACGAACTGCAAAGCTGCTGCCTTCAGATCGACATCATGTGCAACACAAATATCCGTTAGCTTACGAGCCTGATTTACAAGATTGTCGGGTGCCTGTTCGTAGTTGAAAGTCACTGGCTGCGAAAGATCGCGCGCGAGAATCCCTGAGTTGTACGGACCACCAACAGTGATCTTCACATCGCGCTCCACGCAGGCTGGCAAGAATTCTGCCAGTCCAGAATGATCGAGAAGCGTGTAGCGCCCAGCCAGCAAAATGATGTCGAGGTCGAATCGCTGGATGAATATCAGAGGCATCTGCCATTCGTTCATCCCACATCCAATCGCCTTAATTACACCCTGTTCGCGCAGCTCGATAAGCGCCGGAAAGGCTTCAGCCAAGGCTTGATTTTCGCCATAGGTTTCGACATCTGGATCATGGACATAGATGATCTCGACACTGTCCAGATTCAGGCGTACTAGACTTTCTTCTATAGACCGGTGAACATCATCTCGTGTCCACGAGTTGATCGCGATAAGCTCGCCGATGCCGTCAGCGTCATCCTCGGGCGACGATCGTCCGTGCACGGGATTCAACACTCGTCCGATTTTCGTAGAGACCACAAATGAATCGCGATCTGCAGATGCGTACGTCGACTGCCCGAGCCTAGCTTCCGCCCGACCCGTTCCATATAGCGGAGCCGTGTCGACGTAGGAGATGCCCAGTTCCTGAGCGCGGCTGATTATCCGCACGGCCTCATCGTGCGCTGTCCCGCCGTACAGTCCGTCCCCGAGCACCATTCCACTTAGCGGCGCCGTGCCAAGTCCAAGCCGTGGCACAGCAACTCCGGTGTTGCCAAGTTGAATTTTTGCGAATGGATCCATTTCAACGAATTGTCCTGACGGTTACTTACTTAGAAACAAGTTCGGCGATGGCGTCGCCGACTCTCTGTGTTGTGGAGTTGCCTCCAAGGTCCGGCGTAACAATCTCGCCCTGCTCAAGCAACTGCAGCACTGCGGTGTCAACATCGGCAGCAGCAGCATTCTCACCAAGGTGCCGTAGCATCATCGCTGCCGTGAGAATCTGGGCCATCGGGTTGGCGATGCCCTGCCCTGCAATGTCTGGAGCTGAACCGTGGGTGGGCTCGAACATGGATGGCACCGAAGTGTCTGGATTGATGTTGGCACTCGAAGCCAATCCCATGCTGCCTGAGATGATCGCTCCGATATCGGTGATGATGTCGCCAAACAAGTTCGGGGCAACCAACACATCGAACATCTCAGGGCGCCGAACGAGATCCATGCATGCGGCGTCGATCAACAACGAAGCAGATTCTATATCGGTGTACTCCTCGGCCACCTCTTCGAATGTACGGTCCCATATCGTCATGTACCCGAGCGCATTTGATTTGGTGATCGAGGTGACGTGATTTTTCTTTCCACGCTCACGTGCGAGGTCAAACGCATAGCGAATTGCCCGTTCACATCCTTTGCGAGTGTAGATAGCGGTCTGGACTGCCACTTCGTCGGGAGTCCCGTGGTAGGCGAATCCCCCGATGTTCAGATACTCGCCTTCGGTGTTCTCTCGAATCACAGTGAGATCGATGTCGTACGGCTTCTTGCCGGAGAGAGGAGATTCGACGCCGGGATATAGCACAGACGGTCTAAGGCAAATGTACTGGTCGAACCGGCGGCGTATGGGCAGCAACAGACCATCAAGGGTGATGTTGTCTTGAATATCTGGATGTCCAACGGCTCCAAGGAACACTGCATTGAAATCTTTAAGTGTGTCGAGCGCTGTGGCCGGCATCATCTCGCCGTGTTGGAAATAATAGTCAGAACTCCACGGAAACTCGGTGTAGTCCCAGGTGATTCCGTACTTGGATGCGAGCGCGTCGAGCACCTTCATACCCTCGTCTACAACGTCGACGCCAATGCCGTCACCTTTAACTATTGCGATCTTGTGAGTTGCCATTCGTGGAATTTCCTAACGTTTTTACTGATTTGCGGAGCCGGAGTGTTCAATTCCAGACTCTCGAACTGCTCATGTATTCGGAAAAATGATTCTTGAGAGTTATTTTGAGCGCTCTTCAATGAGTTGGATTACAGCTGATATATCACTCTCGCATTTTCCGCTCTCCATCATCGAGTCGTACATTCCCTGCGCTATGCGAGTCAGGTCTAGTGAAAGCGATTCGTCGCTCGCTAGCTGCTTGATGATGGTGAGGTCTTTATGGATAAGGCGAAGCGGTGCGCCTGAATTAGCAAAGGCTCTTGAAGCGGTTATCGGAGCGCTCCGCTCGACCATGGTGCTTCCTCCCCAACTGACTGAAAGCAAGTCTGCGGCTACTTGAATGTCCACTCCAGCGGAGTTAGCGAGGGTAAACGCCTCAGCAGCAGCAACGGTATTCACGCCGACGAGTAGCTGGTTGATGAGCTTCATAGCGGTACCGGCTCCCGTAGGGCCCATCAATTTTACGTTGGCTCCCATCATCGATAGGTAGTCGAATGCAAGATCGAATGCTTCTTGAGTGCCGCCAACCATAATGCTCAGGGTTCCGGTGTTGGCTCCGACAGGTCCTCCTGAGATAGGTGCATCGAGGAAGTGAGCGCCCTTTGCTTGGGCAGCTGCCGCACACTCTCGAGATGTTGCGATATCAACCGTGCCGTGATCAATGAATACCTGGCCCGGCTTTGCATTTGCAAACGCACCGTCTTCGCCAAGGAGAGCCTCACGAGAGGATCGTACGTCAGCCAGACACACACATATGACGTCCGTGCCCTGAGTCAATTCAGCGATTGATGCAGCCCCTTTGGCACCGCGGCCAATCATGGTTTCTACCTTGGATTGCGTTCGGTTGAAGACCGTCAGATCTGCACCATTTATGAGGAGGTTGTCGACCATCCCCTGGCCCATATTGCCAAGACCTGCGAAACCGACTGTCATGTATTAATTCTCCTCGATTGAATGGCTGGCTAGTGAGCCACAGCGGGCCGTGAAAACAGTCACAAAAACGAAGCTTTCTCAACTAGCGCAGCGATTATAGCTGCATCGGAATCGGCTCTTTGTCGTTGAGTCGATATTTTCTTAACAATAAATTTCACTTAAAAGAAAAAGCGCCTGACAATTCAGACGCTATTTCTAGTGTTCGTAATGAGCAACCCTAGTCGAGCTGTCGCAACCTCGGGTCAAGTCGGTCTCGCAGCCAGTCGCCGAAGAAGTTCAGTGACATCACAACCAGGAAGATTGCCATGCCTGGGAAGAACGAAATCCACCACGCCTCTTCAATGAAGTTTCGGCCATCACTCACGCTCTTGCCCCACGCCGGAATCGGATCCGGGATGCCAGCACCCAGAAACGACAGTGTTGATTCTGTCAGGATCAACTGACCGACACGAAGTGAAGCAACGACGAGGATCGTGCTAAACGTACCGGGGAGCACGTGCTTTAAGACAATTCTTATATTCGAAGCACCGGCAGTACGTGCTGCCATAACGTAGTCGAGACCTCGAATCGTGAGTACGTCAGCACGTACTTGTCTCACAAACGGTGTCCAGGCTACAAGGGCAATTAGGAAAATTACTACTCCCTCTTGGGCACCTCCCACATGCAAGAATTGCTGGGCGATGACAAGCGCGATCAAAATGAACGGTAGTGCATTCCAAGAGTCGACAAGGCGCATCAATATTTCATCGGTCCAACCTCCGAAATACCCGGCCGCCAGACCCAGTGCTGAACCGATGATGATTCCGCTTGTCAGCGCATAGGCAGTTACTTTGAGAGATATTCGAGCACCATGGACGACCCTGGACAGCACGTCCCTGCCGAGGTTGTCACCACCAAGAATGTACTTTGATTTCGGAAACGCGGTTTTCTTCGCGCGGTTATAGGCAGAGCGCTCTTTTGTAATCGTAAGATCGTAATCGGCAGGATCCGGAACCACGTTGAACTCGGTTGCCTTACCCCAAGTTGGCGCAAAGTTGCGAAAACCCAACGATTGCTCAAGTTCGTCCGCTGGTGACACGAGCGGGGCGAAAATCCCAGCAATCAGCAGTATCACCATGACGATCAGCGGGAATACGGGCCAGCGGCGAACAAAGTACCAGACCTGACTCAGGGGAGAACGTTTCTGTGTCTCCCGCACCTCAGTGCTAGCGCGAGATTCAACTGCGGATTTTGTGGTTGGTTGATTTTCTGCCTGTTGAGCCATATGCCTGCACTAAGTCTTGTTGATAGCGGAGTTTCGGTGACGACTAGTCGTACCGAATCCTGGGATCGATTAAGGCGTAAGAAAGGTCAGACAGGAATGTCATACCCACAATCAAAATTGTGAAGAAGAAAACAACCGCCTGGAGTACCGGAAAGTCGTTGTTGTTCACTGCTGTAATAGCCATGTTTCCCATACCTGGCCACGCAAAAATTGATTCAGTAAGAATCGCGCCGTTGAGGAGACCTACAACTCCGAGGGTCATTCCTGTGAGCGGTTGAATAACCGCATTTTTGAACGCATGTTTCCAAATGACTACGTTATTGCCAACGCCTTTGGCTCGAGCGAGGCGAATGTACTCGGAGTCGAGTACCTCAAGCATCGCTGATCGAGTAATTCTCGTGTAAAACGCGAATCCACCCCATGCCAAAGTAATAGTCGGCAGAACCAGATGTTTGACATCCCATAAACTATCGCCTTTCAGCGCAGCCGGGAATATCTCCCAATGGACGGCGAATAGCAAAATCAACACAAGGCCGAGCCAGAATTGAGGCACCGCCTGACCCAACAGTGCGAAAAATCTGCCCAAATAATCCCAACCTGATCCTCTCTTTACGGCCGAGAGAACGCCAAGTGGTATTCCGACGAAGAATGACAGGAAATACGCAGCGGCACCGAGTTGGATTGTGGCTGGTAGACGTTGGGTAACTACACGGAATACCGGCTTGCGATCAAGGAGGGTCTCTCCCATGTCGCCCGTGAGCGCCCGGCCCAACCAGAGTGTGTATTGAATTACAACGGGTCGATCAAGGCCTAACCTTGCCCGGATGGCTGCTTCGCCCTCAGCTGAAAGTCCGTATCCAGAGTTTGCGTACAGATCCAGGGGGTCACCGGCTGCCCTAGAGATGAAGAAAACCGCCAACGTTGCGACCACAATACTGAAAAGCCCGAATAGAAATCTTCTGATAATAAAACGCCGCATTTGTTTCCTTAAGCCATCCGGAATTCTGTCCATTTTTCGAACTCGCTGAGAGTACCATAAATTCGCGAGTATCTGCCGTGATTATTCACTAACCATTGCGGATTTGATCAGGATTCGTACGAAGCAGCGTTTCGAAGTGTCAATTTATTGACAAGCATATGGTTCATTCAGACGACTCAGTTTCGATCACTTAAATGACCTTGTGTCGCACGCGTTCATGGAGGAAATCCACCACATTGTCGACAACCATGTTCAGCGACACGTTCAGTGCTTCACCTGTATTTGATGCAATGTGAGGCGTGAGTATCACGTTCGGAAGGCGTGATAGTGGCGAGTATAGGTCGAGTGGCTCGCTATCGAACACGTCGAGTGCTGCTCCGGCAATCGTTTCGTTCGCAAGCGCTTCAGCCAATGCCCTAGAGTTCACCAATTGGCCGCGCGCGGTGTTGATAAATAGTGCAGTCGGTTTCATCCGTGAAAACTGTTCTGCGCCGAACATAGAGCGAGTTTGAGGTGTCAATCTTGCATGCAAGGAAATCGCGTCGGAATTAGCGAGCAACTCGGAAAAACTTACCTCGGTCCAGTTCGAGTTCTCATCATTCTTGATCGCCTCACTTAGTGAACTCATAATGATCCGCATCCCGATTCCCTCGGCGATTCGGGCCAGACGTGTACCGACAACTCCAGTACCGACGATCCCTAACGTTTTGCCAGCCAGTTGAGTCAACTGGCCTCCCGGCCATTCTCCCTCCCGAACTCGCAGATCGAGCTGAGGAATTTTTCTTGCAAGTGACATGAGAAGCGCGAGGGCGTGCTCGGCTACGGCTACAGTTGCAGCGTTAGGCGTGTTCGTTACCACTATTCCAAGACGCCGCGCTGCTTCGAGCGCTATATGATCGGCTGCTGTACCCCAGATAGCGATGTGCTTCAAACTGGGCGCGGATTCCAGTATCACGTTGGTCAGCCGCGTAGTAGTTCTGGCAACTACTAATGTGTGGGCACTTGAGATGCGTTGTATCAGCTCGTATGAGCTTCCGGGGCGTTCTGTATACGATCTGACATCGATACCGCGCACTCGATTGAGCCGCGCTAGGGCTGCCGAGTCGGCGAACACAGGTGGGTAGTCGTCTGGCACGACCACCGTAATTGCTGTGTCATTCTTTTCTATGTTCGAACCACTGTCCGCCAACTATCACTGGCTCCTCTAAATTGAATCACTGTGCGAGCATATAGATGACCACGAGATTTTGCTTTATTCGAACGTTCGTAAGCCGTGCTCGATGCTACGATTATTGATCACTTCATCGATTGAAGACGATGCAGGAACTCAGTAGCAGGTGAATATGGCACGCGTACGCGTAGTGTATTGGAAGGAAATTCCGGTTCAGGTTCAGTCGGAAGACGAGAACGGCCGAATCTCAAGGCAGTTGGACGATCGTTTCCAGAGAGCGGCCGACGCCGTGGCGATGAAAGACGGTAGCGCAGGTACGGATGAGTATCTGGATGCCTGGGGATTTGGACCTTACAAGGACGCTGAAGGTGGTGCAACTGAAAGTGCGGAAGCAGTTGCGCTGAAACTTGAGGCAATGCCCGAAGACTTTGTAAAACGAATACTTAGAATGCAGGAAGACGGCTTACGAGTGCCCGATCCTGGGGCGATCGATCACTGGGTTGAATCGCAATAGATCTCACGAGTATCTAACTTGATGTCGATAGTGCGATATACCGCTAATAATTTGGAGAAATCATTTGGCAGCTTCTGACGGAAAACCGGGCATCCTCGACTGCCTAGCAGCAGGCGATCTGTTGATTTTCGACGGTGCGAGTGGGACATACCTTCAGAACAATGGTCTCGAACCGGGTGGCAGTCCCGAACTCATGAACGTGAACAATCCGGAAACTGTTCAAGGAATGGCGAAACAGTACTTCGACGCGGGTTCCGACATTGTGCTGACTAATACGTTCGGCGGGAACAAGTTCATGCTGAAGAGATACGGCGCCGAAGAGAGATTGTTCGAGTTGAACAAAGCCGGGGCCGAGCTTGCACGAGCAGCTGCACCCGAAGGTAAGTTTGTTGCGGGGTCGATTGGACCCACAGGTGAGTTCATCGAGCCACTCGGAACGGCGACCGAGGATGAGTTTTTTGACACATTTTCCGAGATGTCTAAAGCGTTCGAGGCAGGCGGTGCCGATGCCGTGATGATCGAGACCCAACTCGGTCTCGAAGAGGCCGAAATAGCGATTCGGGCTGCAAAAGAAAGCACCGATCTAGTCGTTATGGCCACCATGGTGTTCGACAAGGGGCCGCGCGGCTACTTCACAATGATGGGCGTAACGCCAGAACAGGCAGTCGAAGCGTTGGAAAAAGCTGGTGCAGATATTGTTGGCACGAACTGCGGCAACGGCATTGAACGAATGGTTGAGATTGCGACACGGATGCGGGCTGTAACCGACAAATATCTTGTCGTCCAGTCGAACGCCGGACTCCCCGTTTTACGCAAAGGCGAGACTTGCTACCTCGAAACGCCCGAATTCATGGCCGAACACTATCGTAAATTGGCCGAACTTCCGATAAACATTCTTGGTGGATGCTGTGGAACTACAGCCGAGCACATTCGAGCACTAGTGGAAACGGTCCGCGCTTAGAACGCGTTTGGTCAAACATGACTGGCCATTCGTGGCCTACAGGAGAATGACTGATGCCACCAACGGCACAACAATCGAGGGTCGTTAAAGAGGTCGCACGGCTTGGCAGTTGTATCGAACTTGTATCACTCGATCCTCATTTTCACGATGTGAGCGTTGGTCTTTTCATAAAAGACGGCGTGATGACGGTATCTTCGTTCAGTACGATCGATGGAATCGAGGTGCGAATCGAGAAAATACGCGATCGATGCGTACAACTCGGCGATGTTGAGGTAGTGGAAGGCACCACAGATCAACTCATGCTGACTTCGGATTTGCAGTTAGACCGCGCACTCAAATTCATGTTCACAATTGCCGTTGAAAAAGATCCATCTGCCGAAGCTCCATCAGGTCGAATCACGGCTCCAGACACCAAGACGAAGCTGTTGTTTGTGCTCGATGGTGCCGAACTTGATGGCAAGTACGTTTATACAGTCTCGACCGAGGGTGAATCGGATCGGTCCAACATGCGCATCAGGGCTGCCGTTGGTGGCTTCATCCGATATTCCGGTTGCGAAAGAATCGATAAAGACAAGTTTGCTTTCCCAGACGGTAAACAATACGACAATTTCGCGCGATTGATCCTTCCCCTAGCCCGAAACGTTAGTGCAGTCGAGGCGCAGCTCGAGCAGGACGAAATGGCTGGGCAGATGAACACGCAAACTCTCGGATTCGCCCAGAGTTAGCCTAACTCTCTGCAAGTTAGTCACAAAGAAGAGTTTCCAGGACCATACAATGTCTCCCTTAGTAGAAAATATGACATCTAAAGAACGGGTCATGGCCGCACTGGCTGGTGATCCTGTCGACCGGCCGCCGGTCTGTACACCCACGAATGTTGCAACCGTCGAATTGATGGATCTGGTGGACGCACCTTTCCCCGATGCGAATCGGGACGGCGAGATGAATGCCCGACTGGCCGCGACCGCCTACACAGAGTTGGGATTCGACACTATCGCACCGTACTTCTCGATCATTCAAGAATCGTCAGCACTTGGCTGCGACATGCAATGGGAACAGAAAGACAATTGGCCCACCGTAAGAATGTCGAATCCGATCTGGAAGACCTCGTCAGAAGTAACAATTCCGTCCGATTTTCTGGAGCATAAAGACACTCGCACTATTACTGACTCGATTCGAATCCTCAAGCAAGAGTTTGGCGATGAGGTAGCGATCGTAGGTAAGACGATGGGCCCGTGGACGTTGGCTTATCACGTATTTGGCGTTGAGCCGTTCCTACTTGGAACCGTCGATGACCCAGACGAAACAATGAAGTCGCTTGAAGCGCTCAAGGAAATCACCATTCTCTACGGTAAGGCGCAGATCGATGCTGGAGCAGACGTGCTTACAGTTCCCGATCATGCGACGGGCGATCTGGTTAGCAGCGAATACTACCGGCGATTCCTGATGGAATTGCACCAGGAAATCGAAGAAGAGCTACCGGTTCCGCTGATGCTCCATATCTGTGGAGCAACGATCGACCGTATGCCGTACATCGCAGAAACAGGCATGGCTGCATTCCACTTTGACTCGAAGAACGATCCCGTCGAAGCGATGGCAGCAGTCGATGGGAAAATTCGACTTGTTGGCAACATAAACAATCCGACCACGCTCTACGCACGAGGCCCTAAAGAAGTAAGAGCCGAGGTAAACGCTGCCCTCGACGCTGGGGTCCAACTGATTGGGCCTGAGTGCGCGATCCCCCTAAAAACAAAACTCGAAAATCTCCTCGCCATTCCCGATGCAATCGAAGACTGGGTAGCCGAGCGGGGCACGAATTAGTCGGTGAATATTCTTTAGAAAAATTCCCTGTTCATTTTCTTCCGATCCAGTGAGACAATTATTAACTGGGGCAGGTTCGACAGTGACGTCACCACTCAGTTTCGCTATCCCCAGAATCAATACATTTAGAGATAATTAATGCCGATCACGCACGAAGGCCTCGCCAGAGAATTCGAGTTCGTATCCAACCCCGGAGAGCAGAAGCACATTTCTGAATCTATCGACGGAACAGCTCCAATAATGCAAGAGATCGCTTACGAACTAATCGTCGGTAATAACATTGATGTCGACAGGCTCACAGTAGAAGCTCTTGCCGAGGGTTTCACTGCGAACCAGCTCCTCGACGATGGCTTGCTGAACGGCATGGCGATCGTTGGTGTGAAGTTTCGGGACAACCTGATCTTCGTGCCGGAAGTGCTGGTTGCTGCTCGGGCGATGAAGGCAGGGATGACTCACATCGAGCCAATTCTCTCCGCATCTGGGGCTGAGCCCGCTGGTGTCGTAATCATGGGAACTGTCAAAGGTGATCTTCACGACATTGGTAAAAACCTGTGCATCATGATGCTTCGAGGCGCTGGTTTCGTGGTGCATGACATTGGCGTTGATTCATCCCCAGAAGATTTCATCGACGCAGCCGAAGAACACGAAGCGCATGTAGTTGGCATGTCGGCCTTGTTGACCACGACTATGCCAAACATGGGTCGCACGATTGCTACATTTGAAGACATGGGTATGCGCGACGAAGTGCGAATAATGGTTGGGGGTGCGCCTGTAACACAGGACTTCGCCGACGAGATGGGTGCTGACGCATACGGCGACAACGCAGTCGACGCGGTCGACAAGGCGAAAGAGCTCGTTCTTCTTCTCGCAGAGTTGAAGTCCAGCTAGCTTCAAACGAGAGATGTTCTTTGGCTGACGAACAGACCTATAATGTGGATCCTGAGAAGGCTCGCGCCAGTCTGGATCGGCTTTACGATATCTACAAAGACATCGCTGCGACGGCTGATCAGGTGATGCAGACGAGATGTCCATACAAAAATGTCGCAAGCCGTTGCACTGCCAAATTTGGCTGCAGGAACCAGTTCTTCACCAACGATCCAATAGCTTTGCCCGCCTGCGCTGGAAGCGATCAGATCGACTACCGGGAAGCCTGGGATAAGTAGCCGGCCCCGGCACACACACGTCATAATTTCTCATGACCATCTTTTCTGGGGAAGTCCAGATTAGTTCATCTGTTATCAACACTTTCGAGGTCACAGTACTCTGAGCCCTGTCTTTCTCGATTCCAACGAACTCGAAGCAAATCACAACGATTCGCTATTCGACTTCACCGACACTCTTTCGATAAGGGTGCCGACTTCATGCGGCCGAACTGGTGAGTGCCACGAGTGCATCGTCGAGGTGCGCAAAGGAGTGAACGCGCTTACACCTCTGACTGAGGAAGAGCAATTCCTCAGGGGAAACTACAGGCTTGCTTGCCAGGCTCGTGTTGCCGATCCTTTGGCTGATATCGATTTTTCGGTACTTCGTCGCCAACCGCGGATACTTACGACGGGAACCAAGCGCACTACGGAACTTCAACCGGCATATTCCCGTGTGGGTGACGACGTGGTTTATGACGCTCCAGACGGCCCAGTAGTAGTCGACAACTACAAGGACGCTATCTACGGAATAGCTGCCGATCTTGGTACCACAACAGTTGTGCTGAATCTTGTGAATCTTGAGTCCAGTGAGACTGAATACACTGCATCTTTCGAAAATCCACAGCGATTCGGTGGCAGCGACATCATGAACCGAATCGTCTATGACGGCGGTCCAAATCCTGGTGAACTTCGTGCCGTCATGATGTCGTCGATCAACTTTGAGATCGGCGAGATGGTTCGCACGCTAAAGATTCGTCGTCGGCAGATATTTGAAATTGTTGCGGTTGGCAACACGACGATGAGAGAGCTGTTCTTTGGCATTGATGTCCAAAGCATCGGCCAACGCCCGTACAAGTCCTCTGTCGAGGACGAGTTCAGATCGAACAAACGCACCACCACTGCCCTGTCAACAACCGCTTCCAAACTGGGGTTAAGGATTCATCCGAAGGCAACGGTCTACGGCGGTCCCTTGATCGCGTCTCATCTTGGTGCCGACACAGCAGCCGATCTGCTGGCATTGGGAATTGAAGATCAGATTGAACCGATAATCCTTGTCGACGTGGGAACGAACACCGAGGTGGTGGTTGGTAACAAGGACAGGCTGCTTGCTGCGTCGTGTCCAGCGGGACCCGCATTTGAGGGCGGCGAGGTCACCTATGGCATGCCAGGGTACGACGGAGCCGTTGAGAAAGTAGCCATTGATGATTCAGGCTCTGCCGACTCGTGGGTGATTGGTGATATCGATCCAATCGGGATTTGCGGATCGGGTTTGATCGACCTTCTGGCCGAACTCCGCCGTACGAATCTGATGGACGAGCTCGGAAAGTTTGCGGATAGCGGCGGCGAGTACGAGTTCTCTAGTTCGAACAACCTCACGCTTTCACGTGCTGATATCTCCGCACTCGCGCAGGCGAAAGCGGCCAACTTCTGCGGGCAAGCGATCGTGCTTCGTGAGTACGGCTTGCCTTTAGATAAGTTTGAAAAACTTTACCTAGCCGGTGGATTCGCCAACTATGTCGACGAGTCGAACGCGATAGATATTGGCTTTATTGCAAACATGCCGCTTGATAAGGTTGAGAAGATCGGCAATGCGTCGCTTGAAGGCGCGGTGATCATGTTGCTATCGACCCTGAAGCGTGAAGAGATCGAGAAGCTCGCCGCTACCGTCGAGCATGTTGAGTTGGAGACGGCGCCCGACTTCTTCGAGTTCTTCGTCGAAGGCTGCCTGTTCAAGCCGATGGAAGCCGAATAACTGGTTCTCTGCTAGGCCGGCGGGTTCCACTTGTCCGAATTGCGAACACGTACGGCTGAGAAGTGCAAAATACTAGTGAGAGCGTGGGCCACTTCTTGAAGCGCATCGACGATTCGAAGTACGACATCACTGTTTCCCAATAAACCCCTAGATGGCAAACAGGCTGCATGTTTAGCGGCATCTGTGTTGATTCGGAAACATACATCCCGACATCATTTAGTGAATCGAACGCTTGGGATCTGTACTCGTACCGGAACATCTCACAATCCTCAAACCGGTCGATACAGCCCGTCTCGATGTAAGCGACCATCCAAGGTCGATTTTCACCCATCCACTTCTCGATATCTTCGTCGGCCGATCCATCGATCGGCCATAGCAACAGCCTTGGACAAACTCGAGGAAAGCAATACATCGGCGAGTGTCATTCGTCGATCGTCCGCACCAGCGATTTTTCAACAGGTCGTCAGACTATCGGGCGTATCGACCTTGGACACGGCTCGAACACTGCGATATTCGGATCCCCAGAGAAGTGAATTTAACGTGTCGGAGTCGTCATTTGGCCGATCTAGATGTCATTCGAGCAGTTGATCATGGAAATGCTAGGTATCATTCTGCGCCATGACTACCAAAGTACTAATTACCGACTACGTCTGGCCCTCAACCGATCCAGAGCGTGAAGTTCTGGAAGCCGTTGGGATTGAACTCGTCATTGCGCCTGATTCGTCTGAATCGACTCTTGCAGAGCTCGCTAAAGACGTCGATGCCATCATGTTCTGCTTTGCCCAAGTGACGGGTAAGGTCCTCGAAGGCGCAACTGACTGCAAGATTGCCGCACGTTACGGCATTGGAGTCGACAATGTCGACATTGCCAAGGCGACCGAATTGGGAATCGTTGTCACCAACGTCCCGGACTACTGCATGGATGAAGTAACTGACCATGCGCTCGGGATGATTCTAGCGTTGAACCGTCGACTTGTCCCCCATTCCAATACTGTGATGGATGGCGGCTGGAACGATGTTGTGCTCAACCAGCCAATGCACCGAACCCGTGGCGCTACGCTTGGGATTGTCGGATTCGGCCGTATAGGTAGGTCGCTAGCTGCCAAAGCGGTTGGCTTTGGTATGAACACCCTTACGTTCGATCCGCTGATTGAACCCGGCACCGATCTCGATGGTGCTTCGGCAGTGACGCTCGATGAAGTGCTGACTCGTTCCGACTTCGTATCGCTTCACGTGCCACTGATTCCGGCAACCGAAAACATGATCAGCGCTCCAGAGTTGGCTTTGATGAAGCCCGGCTCAATAATCGTCAACTGCTCACGAGGCGGTCTTATCGATGAAGATGCTCTGGCTGCTTCGCTCGCATCTGGCCATACAGCGGGTGCGGGTCTCGACGTGGTCGAACCAACACCTCCAAACTCTTCAAGCCCTCTCTTGAAGCAGGAAAACGTGATCGTCACGCCTCACACGGCATTCTTCTCTCAGGCATCGACCCTGGAGTTGGAGCGGCGAACTGCGCAAGAGGTAATTAGGGTGCTCGGCGGCCAGATGCCTGAGAACCTGATCAACCCTGACGTACTGGGAACAGCACGTTCGGGAATCTAGCTACCATTAGCTGTTCTTCGAGCACAGATCTATTGCGTGATCCCAGTCGTTTGTAGGTGGTTCGTCGTATATGGAGGAACAAAAATAGTGATATTCGCCCTCGGTTATTCAACCTACGCACTCAAGATGGTCGATCCGTTCGAAGCCGTTCGACTGATCAAAGATGTTGGATATGAAGCCCTTGAAATATGTGCGGCTGAAGGTTGGCCCTCATTCCCTGAGATATTTTCCAACATCCAGCAAAGTGATCTCGGCAAGTTGGCACAGGATCTTGGCTTTCCCTCCCCTATCCTATTCGCTCTGATCGATGTGTGCGCCCCTCACAGCGAGCGGATGGCGATGCTCGAACTCACGAAGAAGAAGTTTGAGATGGCTCAGCGAATGCATAACGATGATTCACCAATCTTGATCACAACCACGCCAGGTCACTCAGCTCCCCCGTGGGAGTCAGGAAAAGATCAGATTCGAGATGCATTCCTGTCGCTAGCTGACATGGCGGCCGAGTACGACATCGTTGTTTCGATCGAAGCTCACGCAGGTACCGACTTTGAAACACCGGAAAAAGCCGTGTGGATGATGGAGCAAACGCAACACTTGAATTTGAAACTCGATCTCGATATATCGCATTTTGTGGTCGAAGGCAGTGAGATGGTTCGCAGCGTCGAGCTGTGCGCTCCATTTTCGTCGATGATCCACATCAAGGACGGCGAGAAAGTAAACGGGCAGGTTGAGTTCTGCTTGCCGGGAGAAGGCGGTATCGATATCCCGGGGTTTCTCGCGGCTCTTCATGCGAACGACCTCGGGACCATGCCCGTTTTTGCCGAGGTGAGTGTCCAGCAATCGCGTGAGCCCGATTACAGCCCTCGGGGAGCCGCTGAGTTTTGTTTCAAAGCACTCGATAGTGCACGTTTGCAAATCTCATAACGCCCCACACTCATAGTCGATATAAGCATAAATAACATCAAATGGCAAAGATCAAGATAAACACAATCCACCATCAGTCCATGCCGATGCGAAACCGTGCCCGGGCACTTGTATTTTGGAAAGATCTTTTGGGACTAGAGGTTATTCCTGCTCAGGAGGCAGGCGACGGTCTTATCTGGATGCAGGCCACCGATGGAACGATGATCCACTTGGTTCAGCGTCCCCCGGATGACAAACCGAACATTCATACAGCATTTGAGGTTGATGACTTCGACGAGGCGCTGGACGCGATGACGGAAGCTGGCTACGAGATCATCAAGGGGCCTATCGAGAGGGAGGACGGTCAAAGAGCGTTTTATGTGTACGACCCGGAAGGAAACCGCCTCGAGTTCGCTACGAAGTCCGGACTAAAGCCTTCAGGCCGGGTTGTCGACAAAATGGGCTTCACACGGGATGCCGAAACCTGAGGCTTACGAACGCTACTATTCCTCGTCTTCACCATTTACGGTGAAGCTCTCAAGCTTATTGTTGCCATCGACACGAGAGAAGATTCCTACGAGATGTGATCACATGTTGCCGTCAATTTCGGCCGATATTACTTCGATTTCATCGAGATATACAATGATCGTTGGTCCGAAGGCGCTGAGTGCAATTGTGTGAGGGCGACCTCCAAAGTACGCGCCAATAATTACAGGTGCCAATAAACACCTATTCACATTTGACTCCTCAGTTACAGCACGGGGCAGCTGAGGCAATGGACTCTGTTTTTAAGTCTCAAATTATGGTGAAACCAATGAAGGAAGCAGTACTATCAAATAGTTGATTCCGACGGAAATGTTACATATTCCGTTACATGGAGACTTCTGGTCACGGTCTGAAATAGCTGACTAGAACCAACAATGCCAACGTAGCTCAGTGGTAGAGCAGCTCATTCGTAATGAGCAGGTCGACAGTTCAATCCTGTCCGTTGGCTCCAATTTGCTTCTTCACTTCTGGCAACTTCACCTCATAACAATCACGCTCGATTGCAAAAGACCTGTTCTCGCTGATTGTTAGTTGAAGGGTGAGTCCCACTCCGCGGTTTAACGAAAAGCGGTCCCGTCAGCTTTGGATCGCCGACGGGACCTGTGTCACCCAGTGAGTCCCCATTGGGTGACATTAACTACGATACAACCTGTGTTGCGTGTACAGGTGAGGCAAATATTAAATTATTGGTCGATCACGCCCGCGCTATTTATTTTCGATATTCTCGTTCGTGTGAAACAATCGTAAGGGCCTCGCAAGCAACGGGGCCTTTGTGCGTCCAGAACTTCATCACAACGCGCATACCTTGATACTCATTCCCACTTTATTTTGAATTCCGTTTCTCGGCATCCCCAGTTTTGCTCGCAGCTCATATTTGTACTGGCCACAATCCTGCTTGCCTGTCTCGCTGTAGCGTGCAGTGACACTGCGAGTGAGACCATTTCGTTTGATCCGGAGAGTTCACCCATCTCAACATTCGAGTTCTCATCACCGGCATTCGGAGATGGTGCGGACATACCGATCGAATACACCTGCGACGGCGAGAACGTTTCCCCTCCCTTGCGATGGGCTGAAGCACCGAGTGGGGCTCGGTCGATCGCGATCATAATTAACGACCACGAGGCTCTCGGTCGGATATTCCGCCACTGGTCTGTATTCAACCTGCCCTCAGGAACTCGTTCACTTGGGGCGAATCAGCCAACCACACCTCAGCTTGAGAACTCAACGTTGCAAGGACAGAACGACTTCGGCAACACTGGCTACGGTGGACCCTGCCCTCCTGTTGGGCAGGAACACGAGTACATATTTTTCATTTACGCCCTCACCGAGCAGTTAGAACTCGCTGCCGATTCCACTGCGAAGCAAGTTTCCGAGTCCATTCGCGGCCGAGTAATCGGCACTGGTTCGTTCACAGGTATGTACGCTCGCCGTTAGAATAATTGCGTGTTTACCCTACCTTGAGCGCACCTTCGTCACACCTAGAATTGCTCCACCTACTATCGGTCAAGTATTAAATTTCAGAACCAATGACGTTGCGTCGTTTCCTTCTAATCGTTGTTGCAGCGTTTCCGATCATCCCAGTCGCTTGTTATCGACACCCTCATGGCCGCCATGGGTACCCAGTTCATCGATTCATCAGACGGCCTGTAGTTCGCTGGGTCCGGTGACCGGTTACCCTGAAAGCAGTAAAAGTGCCACGAATTTTCCAGATCCTACTTGCTCAAGAATTCCTTCCTACATTTGCCGGGCTTCAACGTCGATGACGAGGAAGACCTGTGGGCAGCTGGTGTCAAAGATTGGGACGACGCGATCGTCTCCGACCAGTTGAGTTCAGAGCAGAAAATCTCCCTCAACGAATCGATTGGTGCCCTAAATGCCCGGAATGCCCTTTATTTCGGTGAGCAGTATCGTGCCAGTGAACGCTGGCGTTTGCTGCCCGACTATCAAGACGAGACAGCGTTCCTCGATATTGAAACCACTGGTCTAGGTGGCGAGGCGTACATCACCATGTGCGGCATTCTCGATGCAGACGGCTTCAAAGCGTATGTTCGTGGTGACAATCTCGATGATCTTGCTGCTGATCTCGAACGATACAAGCTTGTAGTGACGTTCAACGGAATATCTTTTGATGTTCCCTGGCTCAGGCGAGAACTTGGCCCGATGCTCGAAGACGCCGCGCATGTAGACCTGATGCACGTGCTGAGAAGTGTTGGACTGCGAGGTGGGTTGAAGAAAATTGAGAAAGCAATCGGCTTGGATCGCGGCGATGATCTTTCGATGCTGACCGGTCGCGACGCCGTTGTTCTCTGGAAACTGGCTCTGGATGGCGAACCAAACGCACTTGAGACACTGATCAGGTACAACGCGGAAGATGTTGTCTCGTTGCCACGACTTGCCGAATACGCATATGGACAGAACTCAGCCGGCACACCAATGGCAATCCCAGGATTCTTTTCGCCCGCGCAATTCGACACGACAACACTCCCCTACGATTCCGATTTAGTGCAATACCTGTGCAGATGAGGCCGCTATTGGATGCTAGACTGGCTGCTTCGCTCTCGCATGCACGCGGGCGCAGTTGAACATACTTTCATCCGTGAACGTTAGATTCGAACGAATCTGGCCTCCGGTAGCAATTGGCGAGATTATTGTCGGCGATCCAGTACACCGAACATCCGATTCTTAGCAACACCGTGTTTCTGGCTGCGTGGGGCGGCTGGCCAGATGCAGCCGAATCGGCAACTCGTTCACTTCGAGAACTGGTTCGCCAGCTGTCGGCAACGAAATTCGCGTCAATAGATCCTGAAGATTATTACGATTTCGGTGAGCAGCGCCCTATTGTATCGAGCGAGCCCGCCGGCTCACGCAAGATTACGTGGCCTAAGAACGAGTTCTACTACTGGAAGGCCGAGGATGGCGGCCGCGACCTTCTGATATTCATCGGGGTCGAGCCGAATCTGAAGTGGCGAACTTACACCGACATCGTCCACAAGGTAGCCAGCGAAAGTGATACGAAACTTCTCGTGACAGTCGGTGCCCTACTCGACTCAGTTCCACACACACGTTCACCGCGTGTGATCGGGTCATCAATCAGCACCGATCTAGGCACGGGGTTTGAGCACATCAAATACGCGGTGCCAAACTACGACGGACCGGTTGGTCTCACGTCAGTTCTGATGGATCGCATGACAAAAGACAAGATTCCATCGGCAAGCATCTGGGGGCACTCACCGCACTATTTGCAGGTAGCGCAGAACCCGACACTTACGCACGCCATTCTTACAGAGATTCAGCAATTTATTTCAGCCCCTGTCGATCTCACCACACTCGCTAAAGAGTCGGAGGAGTTCGACGAGAATCTCGTTCGAGCACTTGCAGATCAACAGGAAATAGAGGGCTATGTAAAGCGACTCGAGGAGCGGTACGACTCGGAAGAGGAGTACCGACAGAGCCCAGAGCCTGCAGCACTAGTCCAAGAACTTGAAGACTTTTTACGTCAGCAGCGTGGCACAGATGCTACGGCTGACGAAAGGGACAACAACGATTGAGCAAGATTTCCGAAATACTGACTAAACTCGGCCAGACCGAGCGGTCGGGATTTGGCTTCGGTGCACGCGCCGCGAACTTAAAAATCCCGGTGATCCTCGTCGGTGCACTCATCGACAGGCCCGCAGATGCCAAAGGCCTCGGTACCGACCTATTCATCCTTACCAGCGGGTCGGGTGGAGCGGCGCAGAAAACACCGGTTGACGGATCTGATCTGTGGGGTGTGTCGATCTCCGGGGGCTCGACCAAAGACATCGATGCCGCCGTTGAAGCCGGAGCTGACTTCATAGTCGTCGATGGCGAATCGGCTCCCGGGGCTGCGTTCCGAGACGATGAAACTGGAAAAGGGTTTGTTGTTGGGGAGAACGTCAGTGAAGATCGAGCGAAGGCCATCGACGCTGGTCCGTGGGATTTCTTGACTCTGGATGCATCAAACATGAAGTTGCCGCTCAGTGTGGGTGCAATTCTGGATATCCAGGAAGAGTTGGCGAAGTACTCCAGCCATATCTTCTTGCGTATGAGTGAAGTTCCTGACAAGGCAAATCTTGAACTGCTGCGAGATATCGGAATCTCCGCTTTTATTTATGACGGAAAATCAATTACTAAATCCGATCTAAAGGGACTACGGGCAGATATCGATAAGCTGGAGCCTAAAAAACAGAAGAGTTCGGGGGGTGCAATGTTGCCACGCCAAGGTGATTTCAACGCCCAAGAAGTAGATATCGACGATCACGGCCATGATGACGACGAGGACTGGGAATAGCAGAAATTGAAACTGTGACCTGATTTCAAACGTAGATATTTGAAACCAACCACGACCAATAGGAAATCTTAATGCCTAATTACACAATCATTGGACTGGGCCGAATCGGTACCTCTATCGGTATGGCCATTCGAGCCAACAGCGAATCAGAGGTTATTGGATACGACGCTGACAACAGCGCTCAAACCTTGGCTCAGCGCATGGGTGCCGTCGATAAGGTCGAATGGAACATCGACAAAGCAGTCGCGGACGCCGACGTTGTCATCGTGGCTACGCCAGCAGGTTCTCTTTACGACGTATTCGATGGCGTTTCACGATTCTTGAAACCCGGAGCAGTAGTGACCGACACGTCATCCTCGAAACGAGCTGTGATGGATTGGGCTGCAGAACTCTTGCCATCACAAGTTGGATTTGTTGGCGGCAACCCCCTCACGGGCGCATCGGTCAAACAGCAGAAGGACGCCTCGCAGCACATTTTCTACCAGACAAAATGGGCGGTTGTTGCCCCTCCAACGGCCAGCCGAGACTCAATCCGTGCGGTGACCGATCTTGTTGAAAGCATTGGTGCGAGTCCTGTTTTCATGGATGCTCACGAGCACGATTCATTCTCTGCTGCTACGACCGGGCTTCCTGCTGTTGTAGCCGCAGCGGTTATGAACGCTGTAAGTACTTCACCATCATGGTCGGAGATCAGCCGTTTCGTGGGAAGCGACTTCGATAGTGTGACTCAGGCTGCGACGTACGATCCTGCAACTTCACAGAGCGCTTCGGCAACCAATGCCGACATGCTTGCACACTGGATTGACCAGCTGATCGAAAGATTCCAGGCAATTCGAGATGCTCTGCTCGATGACGAAGAACGTTTTGCACCAGACGGTGTGTTGGCTGATTCATTTGTTCAGGCGTGGGAGCAGCGTGCCCGGCTCGAAGCGGGTGTAGCAGATCGTCGACCTGACACCGGTGAACAGTTGACCATTCCAAGTTCCAGCGAAAGCATGATGGGCATGTTCTTTGGGAGTCGAATGGCACGAGCGTTGAACAAAAAAGAGAAGAAAATAGACTCGTCGAAATATGATCGTCGCAAACTGAAATAACAGGACTCAAATGCCAGTAACTATTGCACGACCACGATCGCTTCGCGGAGAGATAATTGCTCCCGGAGATAAGTCGGTATCGCACAGAGCGATCATGTTCAACGCCTTGTCGAACACCGGCACTGCCCATGTAACGAACTTTTCTCCGGGCGCTGATTGCACGTCGACTGTCGAAATAATGCGGGCTCTCGGTGTTGAGATCACTCGTGAGCCGGGTCGGAACGGTATGGGTGACAGTCTGACCGTAAAAGGTGTTGGTCTGAATGGCCTAAAAGAGCCTTCCGATATTCTCGATGCAGGCAATAGCGGTACCACTACCCGACTGATGTCGGGCATTCTTGCCGGACGCGATATTCTGACTATTCTCACCGGCGACGACTCGATAAAATCTCGACCGATGGGTCGGGTTGTAAAACCGCTTACTCAGATGGGTGCTGTGATTTCTGGACGAGCCGACGATACCCTAGCCCCACTTGTGTTCCATGGCGGCTCACTCCATGAGTCGACTTACGATATGCCGGTTGCTTCTGCCCAACTCAAGTCGTCTTTGTTGCTCGCAGGGCTGCGTGCCGATGGCAAAACGACGCTGAATCAGCCGGCGGAATCGCGTGATCACACCGAGTTGATGCTTACGGCGATGGATGTGAATCTGACCAAGACGGGGCTGAACATCGTGCTCGAGCCTTCAGAGATTGAGACAGTAGACGTTGAGGTTCCGGGCGACATAAGCAGTGCTGCATTTTGGATGGTTGCCGGAATAACGCACCCCGATGCCGAGTTGCTGATCAGGAATGTCGGTATCAACCCAACCCGCGCCGGGGTCATCACTGCGCTCGAGATGATGGGCGCCAATCTCACTTTGATCAACGAACGTGAGGTTGCTGGTGAGCAAGTTGCCGATGTTCTGGTCAAATCCAGCGAACTCAAGGGCATCGAACTGTCGGGAGATATTGTCCCGCTCTTGATGGATGAAATCCCAGTCATAGCGATTGCGGCGGCTGTTGCCGATGGCGAAACGGTGATTCGCGACGCCGCCGAGTTGATAGTCAAAGAGTCTGATCGAATACACGCGAGCGTTACCTGGTTGAACGGTGCCGGGGTCGACGCTGTCGGAACTGACGATGGCATGATCCTTCCCGGTGGCCAGATAATCGGTGGCGGACAGTTCCAGAGTTTCGATGATCACCGCCTCGCTATGAGCCTTGGCGTAGCTGGTCTGATATCTACAGATCCAATTACTATTCTCGATCCCGATGTGGCCGGAATTTCATACCCGAGTTTTTGGGAAATTATCAAAGATCTTGGCGGAATAGTTGCCTAAAAAAACCAGTTCTACGAATCACCCACTCGTAGTGATTGTTTCTGGTCCTTCAGGCGTAGGCAAAGATGTGATGATCGATCGGATGATCGAATCAGACCGCTTTGGATTTCACTTCACAGTAACTGCGACTACGCGTAATCCGAGACCCGGTGAACAGGATGGAGTCAATCACCATTTCATGACCGTTGACGATTTCATCAACATGATCGCATCCGATGATCTGCTCGAATGGGCTCAGGTCTACGACAATTACTATGGAGTGCCCAAGCAACAGGTTCAGGATGCACTGGATGCTGGGAATCACGTGATCATTAGGGTCGACGTTCAAGGGGCGAAACGACTGAGTGAGATCATTCCCGAAGCTTTGCTGATTTTCATCACTCCGCCCTCGCTCGATGTGCTCAAGATGCACCTCGAAAACCGTGGCGTCGACTCTGAAGTGGAGATGACCAAGCGGCTTGCGGCGGCAACGGAAGAGATTAATCAGGCCAGCCTCTTCGACTTCACCGTTACGAACGAGGAAGATCAGCTCGACGTTACGGTGGATAGCGTCGTCGCAATCATTGAGTCCGAGTCGCAGAGAGTGCCACCCAGAAACGTGAGTTTCTAGTTCTTCACAGTTCGTCGATCCACGCCCTAAATCTAGCGGAAACGACGGAGACTCTAGCGCTTCACTCCACACGATCTCTGTGTTGCAAGGCTACTACGAGGGATCGTAGGTTTCGACTGTAAATCTCTGCCGTTGCGTTTCGACGTATTGTTCCGTCGTCATAGACGGTCTGTGCAGGTCGAGTACCTTCTTCGCACCTTGCGAACCGTCAGCAATCAAGGACAACAATGTTGCAGTCATTACTTTGGCAGGCGAAACGACTCCTCGATCGTAATCCTCGATGATGTAGTCGATTCCATGGCCAGTTCCTGTAGCTGCATTCACATACGGATGGATCACGGGCATTATTGTGCTCAGGTCGCCCATGTCGGTCGAACCGCCATGTGTTTGAGCATCGTCCAAGACGCTCACCGAATCCCGACCCAGAATTAACTCGACGTTACTTGCGAACAGTTTTTGCATGACGGGATTCTGCTTCAGCGGGTGGTACCCGGCGATCGAGCGCACCTCGACTGATGCTCCTATAGCCAGCGCACCAGCCCGGTAGCAGCGGACTATGCGTTCTGCAATCGGTTTGATCGCCTCAACCGATTTCGCACGGACCCGGCCTTCGTACAACACCTCGTCCGGCACAGCGTTTACTGCGCCACCACCATTGGAAATTATTCCGTGGACGCGAACGACATCCGACTCTTTAAATGTCTCGCGCTGGGTATTGATTGCTCCGTTCGCGAGCATCGCCGCCTGCAGTGCGTTGACACCTTTATCTGGCGCCCCTCCTGCATGAGCTGACCTGCCTAAGTATCTGACCTGGTGAGATACGTGAGCGTTCGACGTTCCGCCGACGCTGAATATAGCGTTGCCTGATCCTGCTGATGAGTGGACCATCATCGCCATATCTATGTCATCGAACGTTCCGAGTCTGATCATCTCTTGCTTGCCAGACAGAAACTCAAGTTCACCCGATTCCCGCAAGGCCAGGCGATTTTCAATCTCGATAAACTCTTCCGCAGGGGTGATGACGAATACTACGTTTCCAGCCAATGACGCTTTGATTTCGGGGACGCTCAGTGCAGCGGCAACTCCTAGCATCGATCCAACTTGAGTGTGATGGCCACAGGCGTGTGCAGCGCCTGTTTCGGAGTCTGCGCCAGGATGAGACGGCAAGCGTAGCGAGTCGGATTCGGCTATTACAGCAACTGTTGGACCCGACTTGCCACCCTTCAGCAAAGCCTTCATTCCGGTTCGAGCTATTCCTGTTTCAACCTTGAAACCCAATCCTTCGAGTTTCTTCTTGACGAACACTGAAGTTCTGTGTTCGTTAAACCCGGTCTCGGGGGTGCTGTAAACCGTTTTTGCTGCATTAATGATGTCGCGTGAAACCGAATCGATTGAGCGCAGTGCTGTTGCTCTCAAGTCGGCAATGTCAGCTGGAATCTTTGCCTTACTCTTCATAAGTCACATCAGAACGGAAACTACGCATTCGATCAAGATATTCATCGATTTTCATCGGGGCTTTGAACACACCTGCGATATGCTTACCCTTTGCACCGTCATCGCAGAGCAAATCGATCACCGTAAGACCCATAGCTTTGCCCGCTTTGATCACTGCCAAGTCGTAATTGTCGACGAGGTAATCGATTCCATGGCCATTTCCGCTCGTGGCATTGGCGGTTGGCTGGATTGTGGAGATAATCTGACTTACGTCGCCGACATCTGTACAGCCGGTGCTATGCGTTAGTTCGATGATGTTGTCGTCGCCAATCAGCGAAGCGGCATTGTGCCGGTAGATCTTGGTAAGTCGCTCGTCATATTGAGCCGGGAGATAGCCTGGATTTGTGGAGATACGAACAGAGGCGCCGGTCGCCAGAGCACCCGCCCGGAGCGCTTGATCTACCTTGCTGGACGCCTTGAGTATGGCAGGCACGTTCGATGCCCTGACGTAGGTCTCCATCCTCACGTCGGCCGGCACGGAGTTCACTACCGACCCACCCTTCGTGATTATCGGGTGAACTCTCACAGTGTCGGCGTCTCTGAATGTATCTCGCTGCGCATGGATGGCCGCCAGGGCGAGATGAGCGGCGTTGAGGGCGTTCACACCTAGATGGGGTGAACCACCAGCATGAGCTGCCTTCCCGATGAATTGGACGGTCTTGCCGATCATACCGTTGTTCGACCCACCTACTCCTAACGTGCCAGCAGTCTCTCCACCGGTATGCGTCAGCATCGCTATATCAACGTCATCGAAAAATCCAAGTTTTATGAACTCCTGCTTACCTCCGAAGAATTCGATCTCGCCATCTGCCAGAAGTGATTCTCTATACTCGAATTCGATGTATTCTTCGGCCGGGGTCGCCATAAAGCTAACTTTGCCAATGAGGTTGATCTTCACAGATTTTTCCACAAGTCCTGCTGCGACCGACAGCATCGATCCGATCTGAGCGTGGTGGCCGCAAGCGTGGGCTGCTCCGGTATACGAGTCGGCGTGGGCGTGTTCTGGCACTATCAGGGAATCGAGCTCGCCCATAACAGCGATATGTGGACCAGGCCTACCGGTGTCGTAGGTACCGATCACACCGGTTTTGGCGACAGCCGTCTGAACTTCTAGACCCGAAGCACGGAACCAATCGGCAACTATCTTTGCGGTTCGAATTTCGCGATATCCACTCTCTGGATGATCAAGAATGTCGCGAGAAATGCGCTCCAATTCATCAGTTCTAACGTTGACCGCTGAATTGAAGCTGCTTTTTAATTTGGCACGGTCGCCCATAGGTGAATTTCTAGATGCTTGTGGTACCGGCGGCGAGTGTAGCAGTCAGTCTCATCCTGAGCCGTGTGAAACGGGTAGAAACACGCCTCGATAGCGACTCATCTCTCGCCTATACTCGTTGCCATGAACAAAATAGTACTTGCACCACAGGGATTCAAAGAGAGTTTGACTGGTATGGAGATTGCGAAAGCAATGTCTATTGGCGTTAAACGCGTCTGGCCAGAATCCGAGACGGTTCTGATTCCGGTTGCCGATGGCGGCGATGGAACACTTCAGGCGCTGGTAGACAGCTCAGGTGGTGATGTTCGCACGACCCGCGTCGAAGATGCGATCGGCCGTGAAATCGATGCCGAATGGGGTGCTCTTGGCAACGGCACTACCGCCGTTATTGAAGTGGCGAACGCCGTTGGTCTGGCTCGGCTTGGACAGAACGAACGTGACGTCCGAAACGCCTCGACTTTCGGCGTCGGTCAGTTGTTTACCGAAGCTCTGGATGCCGGATTTACTGACTTCATCGTTGGTGTTGGAGGAAGTGCTACCAACGACGGCGGTGCTGGGATGATTCAGGCGATGGGCGGCAAATTGACCGACTCTGACGGTGAAGATCTGGCACGAGGCGGCATAGCGCTTGCCGATTTAGCGAACATCGATCTGACCGATCTCGATCCCCGGATGACCGATGTAAACGTCGTAGTCGCGTGTGACGTGAACAATCCACTGTGCGGTACCCGAGGTGCATCTGCCATATTTGGACCGCAAAAAGGCGCGTCGCAGGAGGATGTTCAAGAACTGGATGCCGCCCTGGCAAACTTCGCTGACGTGATTGTCAAGGATCTACACACGGATGTTGCCGAAATACCCGGTGCTGGAGCGTCGGGCGGGTTGGGTGCCGGGTTAATGGGGTTCTTCGATGCCCGGTTACGACTGGGAGCTGACATAGTGCTTGATGCCATCGATCTGGTGAAGCACCTCGAAGATGCCGATCTTGTCATCGTTGGTGAAGGACAGATCGACCGGTCGACGGTGTTCAACAAGTCACCTGTCGCAGTCGCACAGAAAGCCAAAATCAAAGGGATTCCAGTGATTGGAATTGCTGGATCGCTTGGTGGCGGGTATCAGGAAGTTCACGAACACGGGATCGATGCGGTATTCAGCCTCGTAAATCGCCCAATGTCATTGAAGGCCGCCATGGAAGATACCAAGCGACTCGTCACGATCGCCACGGAAGAAGCGTGCCGTGCGATCTCGCTCAGCATTTAGAGTTCGATTTAGCGATTTTCTAGAATGATCAGGTGAACTTCTAGCGGACCGTGAATGCCGGTCACAGTCGTACCTTCAATGTCGGCGGTCTTGCTCGGACCCGATATCAAGTTCATCGACCCGGCCAGATCACCCGAAAGATAATCGTTTCGCTCCATGGCGAACAGTTCTGTCAGCGAGTCAAGAACTTCATTTGGTCTAAGAACCGCTATGTGTGTCGGCGGTGCCAGTGAAACAAGTCGAGAGAGCCCGCTTCTTGGGTGGAGTACCACAGTGCCCGTCTCGGCTATCGCATAGTCGACACCCGTAATACCGATATCCGCAGTGAACGCATCCGACTTCGCCTGCTCGATCTTGTTGGCGTCGATGCTCCCGCTGTGCTCGGTAACGCCGAGCGTGGCCCCGGTGTTTGTCACCGCCGAATCGACCCCGATCTCAGTTAGAACTTCGTGAGTTGAGCGCAGAACCGACTTGGCGCCTTTTTGTTCAGAGATATCGGCGATGAGGTCCGCGGCGTCCTCGGGATTACCTGCCCTGTGCACCTTCCAGCCATTGACCGCGGCCATGTTGGCCATTCGGTCGATCAGTTCGGTAGATCGCTCCGAAGCGTACGACATAGCACGATCGGCGTGGGATTTTGCTGTAGCAGCGTCTTCGAAAATCGCTGTGGAATCGGTACCCGACTCATCTGACGGCACAAGAACAGTACTTCGACCCAACGAGGCGGTAACATTCGAGATGAATTTTTCTCGATCTGTCATGACTTGGCCTTCTTGGTTCGTTTGCTGAGTTTTGATCTTAGAGAACTTGATGCCATGATCGGAAAATCCCGTGTCGATGTCCACCTTGATATCGGAGGTGGAGTTTTCTTCAGCCAACCGTTCTTTGCCATCGGTCGAAGCAACAACCAGGAAAGGCGTGCGCCCAGATCAAATCTCTTGCGTCCCATCATCCCTGCCCGCCAGAGTTTCCAGATGCCCCGTTCTGCCTTTGACGAAGTGCGTTCAGCGGTATCCGCACTACCCTCTGCCGTTCTATGCCTGAGTTCCAATAGCATGCGAGGAATGTTGATTTTCACAGGGCACGCATCAAGACAGGCTCCGCACAGCGAAGAGGCAGCAGGCAAGTTGTGAGCGTCTTTGAGTCCGGTCATCACCGGGGTCACGATCGATCCGATCGGCCCTGGATAGACCCAGCCGTATGCGTGACCACCAACCTTCCTGTAGACAGGACATGCGTTCAGACAGGCTCCACAGCGAATGCAGTTGAGTGATTCTCGCAACTGCGGATCGGCGAGTAAGTTTTGACGTCCGTTGTTCATGATCACGAGATGGAACTCTTCTGGCCCCTCTTCCTCGTCTGATGCGCGGGCACCGTTGACCATCGTCACGTAAGTTGAAATTCGCTGACCCGTGGCCGATCGGATCAGGATTCTGAGCATCGTGCTCAGATCTTGGATCGAAGGAACGATCTTTTCCATTCCCATCACGGCGACGTGAACACGAGGAACTGTCGTCGACATGCGGCCGTTGCCTTCGTTAGTGACGAGTGCGATAGATCCCGATTCAGCAACAGCGAAGTTAACACCTGTAACTGACATGTCCGCTCGCGCAAACACGCCTCGCAGTTTTTCACGCGCCATCATCGTTAGTTCCGTTGCATCGGGTACGCGATCCCCCGATTTATAGTTGTCGTCCAACAACTCGGCAACTTCAAGGCGTGACTTGTGAACGGCAGGGGCGATCAGGTGATACGGCGTTTCACCAGCAAGTTGGATGATGTACTCACCAAGATCAGTTTCAACAGTTTCGAAGCCTTCATCATTCAAGGATTCGGCGAGTGCCATTTCTTCCGAGACCATAGACTTCGACTTGATAATCGTCTTGATATTTCTTGCATGGGCGAGATCGATGATGTGCTGGCGCGCCTCATCGGCATTTTCGGCGAAATATACACTTCCACCGTTCTTTTCAACGTTGTCGGCCAGCATTCCCAGGTAGTAGTCGAGATGAGCGATCGTGTGATCCTTGATCGCCTTCCCTTTATCTCGCAACTCTTCCCATTCGGGTGTATCGCCTGCCGCCTCGAGCCGCCCTTTAAAAAAACCGGTGTACACGTGCTCTAGAGACTGTTGAACCTGCTTATCGCCCATCGTCTCGGCGGCTTTATTTCGGAAATTGAGTGTTAGAGGCTTCATTCCGCCGACTCCGTCGAAATCACGTTTCTGAGTGACTTGGCCAGCACTTCAGCGATGTGCACCACCTGAACTGAAGATCCTCTTCTTCTCAGACCGCCTTGCATTTGAAATACGCAGCCGGAATCGGCGGCGATAACAATGTTGGCTCCGGTAGCTTCAATGAAGTCGAGTTTCTCATCGAGAATAGCCGACGATATATCTGACATCTTCACCGAGAACGCTCCGCCGAATCCGCAACACACATCTGCCCGCTCTAGCGTAGTCATCTTGAGACCATCGATATTCGACAGCATTTCGATAGGTTCTTCATTCATCCCGATCTCTCGCAGCAGGTGACAGCACTTGTGGTAAGTGGCTGAGTCATTCAGCTTTCCTGTAATGGCGTCTACACCGAAATAGCGGCTAATGAACTCGGTCAGTTCGAAAAGGCGTTCACCAACTTGTTTAGCACGTTCTGCCATCTGTGGATCGTCTCTGAACAAGTCGCCATAATAATTGCGAACCATTGCCGCACACGACCCGGACGGTACAACAATCGGCCCGTTGACTTGTTCGAAAAGTTTTATGAACCGAGCAGCAACAGGTCGAGCTTCAGATCGAAACCCGCTGTTGAACGCCGGTTGCCCGCAGCAGGTCTGGTCATCGAGAAAATCAACGGTTAGTCCGAGGTGTTTTAGTATGTCGAATGTGCTTTCTCCTACCGATGTCGACACTTGGTCGACCATGCATGATGCGAAGAGCGTTACGTGTGGGGGGAGGGGTGAATTTGAAGGGTTGTCTGGCATCAGATGAAATTATCAGATTCCCGTTGCCAATAGATCAATAATTCGGCATTACCAACCGCTTGATGCTGTGGTAGTTTTTCTACATAGTCAGCTATAAAGCGAGAGTAAAAGATAAGTGCGTTGTTCTAAATACGACGTTGTGATCATCGGTGCCGGGATAATCGGCTTGTCGACAGCAATGAAACTGCTGGAACGTTTTCCGAAGATCAAACTGGCAGTTCTGGAAAAGAACGCCAAAGAAGGAACGCAGCAAAGCGGTCACAATTCCGGTGTTATCCACTCTGGAATTTACTACCGCCCGGGTTCGTTCAAAGCTAACTTTTGTGTCTCCGGCCGCGACACAATGACTCAGTTCTGCGACGAGAACGAAATTCCAATCTGGACCTGCGGAAAGCTAATCGTTGCAAATGATGACGCCGGAATCGACCGCCTCAACACACTAGAAGAGCGCGGCACAGCTAACAAAGTCGAAGGTCTAAGGATGGTGGACGTCGACGAGATGGCCGAAATAGAGCCGCATGTAGTAGCCAGGAAGGCACTATATGCGCCTGACACTGGAATAGTGAACTACAGCAATGTCACAGCAATTTACGTCGATCGGGTCAAAGTGGCTGGCGGCGACATCATATTCAATACAGAGTTGAACGGCTCGAAAGTGGGAACCGGGGCGACGATCCTCGAGACCACAACTGGCGAGTACGAAACCGCAAACGTAATCAACTGCGCCGGACTGCACTCCGACATTGTTGCCGAGACCATGGGCGTAGATACCGGTCTTCGGATCATTCCGTTCCGTGGCGAGTACTACAAGCTTCGTAAAGAGAGCAATTTTCTCGTTAAGGGACTGATATACCCGGTGCCCGATCCAGCGTTCCCTTTCCTCGGTGTACACCTTACTCAGACCATGAAAGGCTGGGTTGAAGCTGGCCCAAACGCTGTGTTGGCGACGAAGCGAGAGGGCTACCGCAAGCGCGATTTCTCGATATCTGATTTCTTAGGCACGATAACCTTCCCTGGGTTCTGGAAGATGGGTGTTCGTGAGTGGAAGACCGGTTTGTGGGAGATAAACCGTTCGCTACGAAGAAGCGTCTTCCTCGACAGTCTTCAGCAACTTGTGCCCGAATTGACCGACAAAGATCTGGACGGCACGGGGTCAGGAGTGCGAGCGCAGGCAGTTGATCGAGCGGGGAATCTGGTGGACGACTTCAGAATCGATGAATCACCCGGCGCAATTCACGTGCTCAACGCTCCTTCACCGGGTGCAACATCGTCTCTAGTTATCGGCGACTATATTGCCGATCTCGCGATCAAGAATTTCTCACTGGGCAGTGCACAACCGACTGCGACAATCTGAACCGGTGCCCTGCCCTGCAGTGATCTAGCGCATTCGGTTGTCGCCGCTCCACATATCGGCGTTCGAACCAAGCTTCGTCTTTACCGGGTCGGTTGTTTCTGAAAGCTGGTCGGCGATTCCGATAGGAAGTATGTACTCGAATGCCGGGATGTTGAGATCGAGTTCGTCGGGCGAACGTGCACCCACCAGCAACGATGTGATTCCTGCGCGTGATCTCACCCATGCCAATGCAACTTTTGCAGGATGTTCACCAAGGAATTCAGCGGTTTTGATCACTTTAGAAATAGCTTCAAACGTCTCGTTTTCGCAGCCAGCTTCGCCGTGACTCGCCAATGGTCGATCGTTGCTGAACAATCGAGAGCGTGACAGGCCATCCGGAACGTCGTCAGGTGAACCATAACGACCCGTCAGCAGTCCTTGTGCCAGTGGGCTGTAGCAGATGATACCGACGTTGTTTTCGACGCACTTCGGCAGTATTTCAACTTCAATTGGCCTCCATAGCAGGTTGTATGGAAGTTGGTCAGTAACGATATCGGCGGAGACAAGCACATCCGAAAGATCCTGAACACCAAAGTTGCAAACACCTACCGAACGAATCTTTCCTGAGTCGCGTAGCTTGAGAAGTGCTGCGAGTGAATCCTCGATCGCCACATCGTGATTTGGCCAGTGGATCTGATACAGATCAATGTAGTCGGTTTGCAATCGTTCCAGGCTTGCTTCGCATGTTTCTTCGATAAGCTCTGGCACCAAATGAGCAGCGCTGATCTTTGTTGCTATTACCGATTCGGAGCGACGTCCGGCAAGCGCTCTCCCAAGAACTGCTTCCGAGTGAGAGTCATCGTTGTAACCTTCAGCGGTATCGAAGAAGGTAATTCCCTTGTCGAGCGCTGCGTGTACCGTCGAAATCGACACATCATCGTCCTGAGGTCCCCACACTTTACCGCCGGCAAATGGCCAACAGCCGAGAGCAAATTCCGAAACCTTGATGTCGGTGTTGCCAAGCGGCTTGTACTGCACGTGTCGTCCCCTAAAAAGTAGATACCTCGAGTCGCTGCGCACTTTAGCATCGGATCAGTTGACGTTGGTGTTCATTTCTTTGCTGTTGATTCAGATATCATCCCGTTGTGCCAGAAATGTGGTTCCAAATATCGGGGGTTCGTTTTGATCAAGGTCAGCATCACCAGTAGTGCCAGTCGCTCAGAAGGCGTAGCGAGCTCGCTTCAGCTTATCGATAGCGAGGTTGTTATCCCTGATCGACCTGTGATGGTCAAGCCAAACTTTGTGACGACCTCAAACCAACTTGCTGCTACGCACGTGGATACAGCTCGGGCGACTCTCAATTATCTTTCAGGAAAAGGTGTGACCGATTTTGTAGTAGCGGTCGGTCCTGCGGTTGGCACACCCGATTCAGGTTTCGACAACTACGGTTATCGAGCACTGACTGACAATTTCAATATCGAGTTCTTCGATCTGAATACCGATGACCGAATTCCAGTTCCGGCGTTTGACGATCACCTGAACCCGCAAACTCTCTACATGTCAAAACGCCTTTCCGAGTCGTACGTCGTCTCGGTTTGCCCAATGAAGACCCACAACAACGTCGTCGTAACGTTGGGATTGAAAAACATACTCGTCGGGACGCTTTCGGGACGAATACAAAAACAAAAGATCCACAAGGGCAGTAAAGCCATTAACCTGACGCTCGCAAAAATGGCCCAGCATGTAGCACCCGATCTGACCGTTATCGATGGAACTATTGGGATGCAGGGAAATGGACCTATTGGCGGATATGAGATGCCGTCGAATGTGGTCCTCGCTTCGCATCACGCTATCGCGGCCGATGTGGTTGGCCTGCAGGTGATGGGTTACGAGCTAGAGCAGGTCGGATACCTACGATACGCGATGGAGCTGCGAAATCTGGGTCTCAGCGATATCGAAGTAATCGGTGCCAGTATTGAAGACGTTCGGGTCTCATACGCTGATCACGACGATATCGAAGAGCAACTGACCTGGCCAATGAAGAACAACTGGCTTACCGTGTTCGACCGAGGCTAACGCAAATAATCGAGGCTATTGTGTTGAACTTGGCGGGAGTGCGAGGGAGTCGAACCCT
>JAPYUK010000033.1 GCA_029936155.1 Dehalococcoidia bacterium
ATATGAAACGCAATTCCTACTCGCCTAAATTCTCTTCGGTTGTCAATTCAAGGAATATTTCTTCTAGAGTCATGGGCAGGGGTGTCAGGTTCGTCAACCCCCAGCCATTCTCTACGACAGTTTTTGCTATCAGTGCGGGTGCCTGAACGTTCGGCTTCGCATCAATAATGTACGGTGCGAAATCTTCTCGTTCGGCTCGCTGTACTATCGCTGCCCGCTGGTCCGACCGAGCGTCGATAACAGCTGGGAGGTCACGCATAGCGTTGATGAATGCCGGGCCATCTGCGCTCTGGACACTCACTTCGATTCGCTCGGCGTGTTGAAGTTTTTCTGACAGAGCATCTGGCTTGTCATCGGCGACGATTCGGCCGTCGTTGATAACCAGTACTCGTTTGCAGATTGCACTAACTTCAGGAAGGATGTGCGAACTGAGCAACAGGGTGTGCTCTTCGCCAAGATTGCTGATCAATTCTCTGGTCTCAACAACCTGAATTGGGTCGATACCGATTGTCGGCTCGTCCATAACGAGGACGTCAGGCTCGTGCAAGATTGCCTGCGAAATACCAACTCGCTGGCGGAAGCCCTTAGAGAGGCGACCCACAAGCGTGTTTCGGTACTCGCCAAGTTTGACCATGTCGATCACCTTTGGCAGACGATCTTTCACCCACGACTTGTTCATTCCCCGGATTTCGCCCATATAGGTGAGATAGTCGATGACTGTCATATCGAGATACAGCGGAACTGTTTCTGGGAGATAGCCGATGTGACGGCGGACGTCGAGCGAGTGCTTAACAACGTCGTATCCGCCTACCGTCACTTCGCCTTCAGTTGGTGGGGTGAAGCCGGTGACCACACGCATTGTGGTCGTCTTGCCCGCGCCGTTCGGCCCAAGGAATCCAACAATTTCGCCCTTTAGCACTTCGAATGAGACGTCAATCACGGCCGGGTAAGGGCCGTAACTCTTCGACATATGCTCAATCTTGATCAACTACTCACTCCGGATTCATCTTGGTGACGATCATTATCGTCACAGCAGAACTATTCTGCCAAACTTAAATGCGCCGTGGGGTACACGGCACATGGTTACGGCGTTTCTACTTCTTCGGATTTCAAACTAAAATATATTATCCAAGCAATCTGACAACGGCTACACGTATCCGTTGCTCATTTCGCCTCATTGGCAAATACTTGAATCATGACTTCGAGTGACGACCGCATCAATTACCTTGATCATGCCGCGACGACACCGGTACGACCTGAGGTGCTCGAGAAAATGCTGCCGTATTTCACCGAGAAATTTGGCAACCCTTCGAGCCTGTATGCACTTGCCGGTGAGGCACGCTACGGCCTTGACGAGGCGCGAGAGCAGGTAGCAGCTGTACTTGGCTCGCGAACGAGTGAAGTTGTGTTCACAGGCGGCGGTTCAGAGTCGAACAATCTGGCAATTAAGGGAAGCGCTGGACTGCAGCAAACCAGCAACGGCGTACGCGGCCACATCATCACAACCGCAGTCGAACATCATGCCGTGCTTCATCCGATCGAACAGCTTGAGAAGATGGGCTTCGATGCAACATACGTAGGAGTAAACAAAACAGGCCGTGTCGATCCTGAAGAGTTTGCTGCGGCAGTTCGACCAGATACGTTCTTCGCCAGCGTGATGCTTGTGAACAATGAAGTCGGCAACATCCAAGATGTTGCGACTATCTCGAAATTAATCAGCGAGGCTGCAGAGCATCACCAGACCCGAGTTTTGCTGCATACCGACGCCGTCCAAGCAGCTGGGAAACTCTCGCTGAATGTTGATGAACTCGCCGTCGACCTGATGAGCCTCTCGGGCCACAAGATTTACGGCCCCAAAGGTGTCGGCGCGCTTTATGTACGCCGCGGTGTTGAGATCGATCCTCTTATCGCAGGCGGTGGGCAAGAGAACCAGCGCCGTTCAGGTACCGAGAACGTTGCATTGATAACCGGATTCGGTGAGGCTCTGGCGCTCGCAGAACAAGAGCGTGCAGCTTCCCGTGATCGCATGGGAAATCTTTCAAATCGCCTCATCGCCGGAATCAATAAGCGAATTCCAAACGCCGCCTTTAACGGGAGCCACACTGATACATCCCGAGTTCCCGAAATTGCCAACTTCTCATTTCCGGGTGTCGAAGGTGAGCCTGTGCTGCTTGGGCTCGATTTCAAAGGAATAGCAGCATCGAGTGGCAGCGCTTGCAGCTCGGCATCGCTCGAACCATCACACGTACTGCTTGCGATGGGTGTGAGTCCCGAGCTTGCAGTTGGGAGTGTGAGGCTTTCGATGGGGCGAGATACAACCGAATCTGATATCGACGACGTACTTGAAGCATTGACGGCCGTTTTAGATCAGCTTGGTACTTACCCAGTTGGTCCCAGCGAGTCTTAACAACGCCAGATGAAGCTGCTGACTCAAAATTGAATTCGCCGAAATGCCAATTCTTGGGGATAATAAGTTGTTCGAGATATCGAAACTGGTGCCCGTCACCAGGTACATCATGTAATCTCGCTTGTCGGTCCGGATTTAACGGGCCAGTGTGCGCCGGAGCAATGGATGACTGAAGAGAATCGACCAGAACAAAATGAACAGGACGCTACAGAAGAGACTCAGGAAACTGAGGTGTCTGTGGTGTCAGGAGCTGCTGAATCGAGTGACGAATCCCCGGGATTTGCATTTGGCGACGATGCAGTTCAGAAATATCCAACTCAAGTTCAGGCGGCTCTAGAGTACGCCGAATCGAACAAGTACGAATACGGCCCACGGCTACGAGAACTCGAGTTGATCTGGAACGTAATTTCGGTCGAACCTATGTCGAACGGTATTGTTCGAATTCGGATCGAATTTATGCCAGTTTCGGGCTTCCGGGGTGATCCGGGTTCTGAGTATATGGACATCGATGCCAACGCCGCTGTACTTGCCAGGCGCCAGATCAATTCGGTCAAAGAGAACAGCCCTGTCGTTCTGATGGGTATCACGGCTTTCTCGGTCGTTCTCGCAGTCGTGATAATCAGCATGATGACCGTCTTCAAGTCCGAGGATGGCGACCCGCTTTACGTTGCGGGTCGAACTCTCTGGATTCGTGCTGAACGACCTATTTCTCAGCAATTTATCGTTCACTCAGGCGCTGATCTGTCGGGGACCATTCACACATGGGCGATGAAGCCAGATGACGAGGAAAACAACGTCCTGGCGTATATCGAGGTAACCCTGATCAACCAGTCATCTGGAACAGTTAATCTAGTCATCGATGAATCAGCGGCTACGCTACAGGACGGCAATGGAAGCAACTACGATCCCGTCAACACCATCGTCCGAGCCTTTTCCGCAGAAGAATCACCCACGTTCAACGTTCCTGAATTCATTCCGATGTGGGGCACCCTCAAGGTGAACGAGGGTGAACAGGTGACCGGCATGTTGGTGTTCGAAGTACCCCGCGGAAGTACATTCAGGGAGATGCGCTGGAAGGCGTCAGATTCAGCAGTTATTCGTTACCAGTAGGCGCTGATCGACCGATTTTTGGCCGTGATTCACGCTAGAATCTGGCCACGATGTCAGCCACTTCGAATTCACCCGTAAATCCTCACACCAAACAGGATGCTGGCGCGCCCGAAAAGCGAGTGAAGAAAACTGGCGCAAAAGGCAAGAGACTATCGCCCGGCAGGCGCCAGTTTCTCGAGTTCAAAACCAAGTATCCCGACTCGTTACTGTTGATCCGGATGGGCGATTTCTACGAGGCTTTCGATGACGATGCCCACACCCTCTCCAAGGTACTTGGAATAGCACTGACCGCCCGAGAATCGGGAGCTGGTGGCAAAGCCCCCTTGGCCGGTATTCCGCATCATTCCCTCGATAATCACCTCGGAACACTGGTTTCGGCAGGACTGAAAATAGCGATTGCTGAGCAGACTAGTGACCCCGCGAAATCAAAGGGACTTGTTGAGCGAGCAGTAGTTCGTGTTATTACACCGGGTACCGTGATCGAGCCAGCACTTCTCGACCAATCGACGAACAACTATCTTGCAGCCGCAGTCAGCGACGGCGAGCGCGTCGGCCTTGCATATGTCGACATTTCGACAAGCGAATTCGTAACGACAGAAATCCCTGTATCGGATTTAAAAGACGAGTTATTTGGACTTTCACCCGCCGAACTAATCGCCGATTCTATATCGCTCGAAGTGATCGATTACGACCCGGATTCGAACACAACAACGGCTGCCGGATCGTCAACCGTGATTCGACCACTCGACGAAACACGCCTCGATTCTGAGCTTTCACGGGCTCGGCTAACGGAGCACTTCAAGGTGCAAAGTCTCGAAGCGTATGGCTGCGAGAATTTGCCACTCGCCATTGTCGCGGCTTCGTCTGTTCTAGATTTCGTGGCAGATACGCAATTTGGAGCCATACCGCAGCTGACTTCGCTACGAACCGAGTCGACCAGCTCGTATATGAAGCTTGATCAAAAGGCGCTCCGCGATCTGGAAGTGTTCAATTCGCCCTCAGGGAAAGCGACCGCTCCAACTTTGTATCGATCGTTGAACTTCACAAAGACCGCGATGGGGGCAAGGTCGCTGCGGGCATGGTTGACTCGACCGCTGCTAACTCCGGGTGATATTCGACGAAGACAAGATGTTGTTTCAGCTTTCCGTGAAAACCAGAGCGCTCGTTCTCGTATGCAGGGCCTGCTCGGCCAAGTATCTGATCTCGAAAGACTCACGAACCGGGTTCGAACCAATACCGCCACACCACGTGATCTCGCCTCGTTACGCACTGGACTCGCGGTTGTCCCTGAGATCCTTGAGGCGCTTCCCGATGGTGTGACTGCTGGCGGTGCTGTTATCGGAAGAATTCACTCGTCGATAGAAGCTGTAGAGCTTCTGAGTGCAGCGATTCCCGAAGATCCTTCGATCAGCGTGGGAGAGGGCTCGGCGATCCGCGAAGGTTTCCATCCTGAACTCGACGAAGTGCGATCGCTCTCAGGTGATGCACGTTCAAGCATCGCAGCACTGGAAGCTGATCACCGAGAAATGACCGGAATAAAAAGCCTAAAAATTGGCTACAACCGAGTGTTTGGCTACTACCTTGAAGTCACAAAATCCAATGTTCATCTGGTTCCTGAAACGTTTGAACGCCGTCAGACGCTGGTCAACGGCGAACGCTTTATCACCCCTGAACTCAAAGAGCTCGAATCGAAAATACTAAACGCAAGAGACCGGATCAGTGAGCTCGAACGTGAAATCTTCAGGCGGGTTTGCGCCGAGATAGCCGTATACGGCGAACGCATCATGGAGTCAGCCAGCGCGCTCGGTGTACTCGATGCGCTTGTGTCGATGTCACAGGCCGCCGCCGAGAACGGCTGGGTACTACCTCAGGTCGACGATGACACGTTTCTCGAGATCGAAGCGGGCAGGCATCCAGTAGTTGAATCGTCGCTTGGGCCGGGCCGCTTCGTGCCAAACGATCTCGATCTTTCAAACTCCGATCGTCAGGTGATGATCATTACTGGGCCGAACATGTCCGGTAAGTCGACATACATACGTCAGGCCGCGGTACTTGTGCTCATGGCGCAGGTTGGCAGCTTCATTCCTGCTGCGAAAGCCCGAATTGGTGTAGTAGACCGGATATTTACTCGAGCTGGCCTTTCCGACGACATTTCAGGTGGTCAGTCTACATTCATGGTGGAAATGGTCGAAACAGCATCGATCCTTAATCAGGCAACTAGCCGATCGCTGGCAGTACTAGACGAGATTGGTCGTGGCACCTCGACCTATGACGGGCTTGCGATTGCCCGTTCAGTTGCCGAGCACATCCATAACTCGCCCAAACTGGGCTGCAAGACGCTATTTGCTACTCACTACCACGAGATGACCCAACTGGCCGACCAGTTGCCGCGTGCTCACAATCTGCGGGTTGCCGTAGCCGAGGAGGCAGGTGAGGTTGTGTTCCTGCACCAGATAGTCCCGGGCGGTGCTGATCGCTCGTATGGAGTACACGTCGCCCGATTGGCGGGTATGCCGGGTGCGGTGATCAGTCGAGCCTGGGATCTGCTCGACGAACTGGAGAACGGCTCGAACTCATCGGCGAATCCTGTTGGATATCAACTTCAAATGCCGTTTGGTGAACAACAGGCCGGGAACGAAACTCTTGATGAGTTGAAGGAGCTGGACGTGGCCAGCATGACCCCGCTTGAGGCGATAAACGCGCTGTTCAAGCTCCAGGAACAGGCAAACCGTCCTTCTGACTAATCAGACTCGACCTAGCACCAGTCGACGCGTCTGGCGCTGTAATTTTCGAAAACATCCTGAAAAGACTTTCATTACGTTGTAGGATGCCCAAACTTCTCTTTTTCACGAGTTGCACGGATTCGTAAGATTGCGTGACTCGGATCGAACTCAACTTGCCGTTGGAGGCTGGAATGGACCTGGGCTTCTTCACAATGCCGCTGCACCCGCCGGGGTCTTATCACGCCGCAACGCTTGAGGCCGACCTCGAGCAACTCGTATATCTCGATCAACTCGGCTACTCCGAGGCCTGGATCGGTGAGCACTACACGGCCGAGTGGGAGAACATTCCCGCACCAGATCTGTTGATCGCCCAGGCGCTTGGCGTAACAAAGCAGATACGACTTGGTACGGGTGTGACATGCATGCCTAACCACAATCCATTCTCGATTGCGCACCGAATTGCCCAGCTCGATCAAATGTCACGGGGGCGAATCATGTGGGGCGTCGGCTCCGGTGGATTCCCAGGTGACCTGGACGTATTCGGATTCGATCGTAGAACTGGAACGAACCGTGAGATGACCCGACAGGCCATTGATCTGGTCCTTGAACTCTGGAACGACCCGAAACCGGGGAACTACAAGACCGACTGGTGGGACTTCAACGTTCCTGAACCTGAAGACGATATTGCACTACGCGTTCACATGAAGCCGTACCAAGACCCTCATCCGCCGATCGGAGTAGCCGGGGTTTCTCCAAAATCTGAGACTCTGACATTGGCTGGAGAACGTGGATGGTTGCCGATGAGCATCAACTTCGTTCCGGAAGGACTTCTTCAGTCGCACTGGGTTGCGGTTGAGGATGGTGCGTCTAAGGTTGGAAAGACTGCTGATCGCACAGACTGGCGTATTGCTCGCGAGGTTATTGTTGCCGATTCGAGTGCAGAGGCGCGAAAACAGGCCCTCACCGGGACGCTTGCGAGAGACATGGAAGGTTACTTCTTGAAGTTGCTGCCTCGCTCGAAGATGCTTGGCCTACTGAAAGTTGACCCCAACATGCCCGACTCCGACGTAACGAACGAGTACTTGGTCGACAACATATTCATAGTTGGCAATCCGGAAGAGGTGGCCGAGAAACTATCGGCTCTGGACGAGTCGGTTGGTGGCTTTGGGACGCTCATGGCAATGGGGCACGAATGGCAGCCTGAAGACTTTTGGAAGTCATCGATGGGACTGCTGAAGGAAGAAGTGCTAACCAAGGTTGAGACGGTAAGCCGCTAAACCAAGGCGCTGTACTACCCGATATGAGTATAGTCGAGTATGTATTAATACTCTCTACTACTACATCGCCGCCATCAGGAATCAGATCGTGTACACGCATGTGATTCACTCAACACCGTGTCGCAATCACTCACGCCCGTGTGAATCGATTTGTTCAGAATTGGCATAGAGAACTGTCGCCTGCCCTTCACCATAGTTCTCGTCAATTCTGGAACATATGGAACCTGGACTGTTCGCATGGTATTTCATTCCTGATCGCGAGTGGTGGCAGGGTCTTGCAGGAGCGGCCGTCGGTCTTGCTCCGTTGCTTTTGGGGCTTTATATCGGCGTATTAGTCGGTGGACTGGTTGCGATATTCGTCTACGCCGCCCGTCTGTTCGGATTCAATCGAGTTGTAATCCCATACGGTGCATACTTGGTTTCAGGCGGGATCATTTCTATGTTGTACTTTCGACAGATCACCGACTGGATAGAAACCAGCTTTAGGAGTGTTCAGATAGTGACTAAGATCGACGTCGTTCAAGTAGGCGCGCTTGGCACAAACTGCTACGTAATTCACTCGGTAACTGGGTCCGACTGTATCGTCATCGATCCCGGTGGCGAAGCCGCAAAGGTCATCAACTTCCTTGATCAACGCAATCTCATTCCGAGCCGAATAATCTCAACACACGCCCATGCTGATCACACCGGCGGCGTAGCCCCGTTAGCTGAACGATACGGCAGTGAGTTCATGATCGGCGCAGATGACATCCAAGCCGCCACGCAACAGTCGCCAATGCTCATCGATATGCTGGGCGACTTCGTAGAGCCACCGGCGCCCTCGCAGCAGCTCACCGGCGGCGAAACCCTGACCATCGATGATGACGTCGAAATAGTAGTGCTTGCAACGCCTGGCCATACTCAGGGCAGCATCTGCCTGCATGTAGAAGACCATGTAATCACTGGTGACACGTTGTTCAGAGAGTCGATTGGCCGCTACGACCTGCCCGGCGGAAACGGTGAACAAGAGATTGAAAGCATCAAGACTATATTGATGATTCTGGAAGATTCGACGGTAGTTCTGCCCGGCCACGGCCCGTCAACAACCATCGGACACGAGAAGACCGCCAACCCATTTCTTCGTTAGAACGGCACTGGCCATGCCCGCGTCGCCCTCTCCAAGAAATAAGAAACTCCCGGGTCACTACGACCCGGGAGTTTCTTATTTCGAACTTATAAAAAGGCTGCCGTGAACGCTTGGACCAGTGTCTAGATGAACAACGGGCCAAAGATTAGCGAAACGATCGCCATGAGCTTCAGCAGAATGTTGATCGCCGGACCCGAGGTGTCCTTGAAGGGGTCACCAACAGTGTCTCCGGTCACCGCAGCTGCGTGGGTGTCTGAACCCTTGCCACCGAAGTTACCAAGCTCAACATACTTCTTTGCGTTGTCCCATGCTCCACCTGCGTTTGCCATGAAGATGGCCAACAGGAATCCAGAGACGATTGAACCGGCAAGCATGCCGCCAAGCGCCTCTGCACCCATCAACGATCCGATCGCGATCGGAGCAATGATTGCGATCAGTCCAGGGACGATCATCGCCTTCAGCGAACCTTCCGTGCTAATCGCCACTGCACGAGCTGCATCTGGCTTCACGCCAGGCTTGCCTTCTCGCAGACCGGGGATCTCACGGAACTGACGTCGAACTTCTTCGATCATCGCACCAGCTGCTGTTCCTACGGCCTGCATGGTTAGACCAGAGAACAGAAACGGCAGTAGACCACCGATAATCGTTCCCATTAGTACCCGTGGGTTCAGCAGGTCGAGCGTGTCGATACCGGTTACGAACGAGTATGCAACCAGAAGAGCCAGAGCTGTGAGCACGGCCGATCCAATAGCGAAACCCTTGCCTGTAGCCGCTGTGGTGTTTCCAAGGGCGTCAAGGGCATCTGTGCGTTCTCGTACCTCAGGTTCGAGGTGAGCCTGCTCGGCGATACCACCAGCGTTGTCAGCAACCGGGCCATAGGCGTCGGTCGCGAGCGTGATGCCAAGTGTCGACAGCATGCCGACTGCAGCCAGTCCGATTCCGTAGAGACCAGCAAGCTCGTTCGCCAGATAGATACCTACGACAATGGCCAGCGCCGGGATGACCGTGCTGTACAGACCGACCGAGAGTCCAGCAATGATCGTCGACGGGTGACCCGTCTCAGACTGCTGTGCAATCCATTTCACTGGGTTGAATTCCTTGCCGAAGAGCTTGAGTCCTTCGTAAGAAGTGAACCACTCGGTGGACGTTCCAATCACCTGTCCAACGACGATACCGGTGACCACGACCCAGAAGAGGTCGAACTCAAGTGAATCGTTCATGTTGATGTACACCGCAGTACCGATCAACGAGAGGAGTCCGGCACTGAAAATTCCGTAACGAAGCGTCCAGAGCAGTTTGCCCATGTCCGCATTATCACCAGTGCGCACCAAGAACATGCCGAGGATTGAAGATGCTATTCCGACTCCAGCGATCACCAGCGGCAGGATTGCCCGTGGTGCTTCTACGTCAAACGGAAGCTGTGTCACCTCTGTTCCGACAACCATGAAGAACGCTAGCGAAATCGTGGCGATGATCGATCCAACATACGACTCGAAAAGGTCTGCACCCATTCCAGCTACGTCGCCAACGTTGTCACCGACGTTGTCGGCGATCACGGCCGGGTTGCGAGGGTCGTCTTCATCGAGACCAGCCTCAACCTTGCCGACCAGGTCAGCTCCAACGTCAGCGGCCTTCGTGTAAATGCCGCCTCCTACTCGAGCGAAAAGTGCAATTGACGATGCACCAAAACCAAAACCAGCGATGACGTTCGGGTTTTCAAACAAGATCCACAGTGCCGAAACACCGATGATGCCGATACCGACTACTGTGAGCCCCATTACGGCACCGGTGCTGAATGCAACTTGTAGTGCCTTGTTGAGACCTGTCTGGGCTGCCGTTGCGGTTCGAGTGTTACCTCGCACTGCGATGCTCATACCGATAAAGCCGGCAAGGGCAGAACCGATTGCTCCCAGAATGTATGCAATGGCGGTCCACGGACCGTACGAGGTCATTGAACCGCCCTGGTTGAGTCTATCGATAGTCGGGTTGCCGAGAACGTTGTAGTCGATGAAAGCTGCTAAAACAACAAATATGATCAAGACGAAAACCGCGAGGATTGAATACTCCTTGCGGAGGAACGCCGATGAGCCTTCCTGAATAAGTGCGCCAATTTCTCGCACTTCTTCATTACCTTGAGGTTGCTTGAGCACCCGCATTGCAAGCAGGCCAGCGGCAACGAGACCAACTGCACCTGCTGCGATTGCAAGCAAGATCGATTCCATTTAGATATCTCCGCGAAAGAACCTTCCACGTACGAACGCTGCTCGCGCTACGGAAGGTCCGCATTAGAAGTTGGAACATCAGACAACCGCTCAGTTTCGAAATTCGAAGTCGATTTGGCTCGTCCAACTTTTGGTTGACTAGTGAACGCTAGCATTGGCATATATGCCAGTCAACGAAATCGACGACAGATTCCGTCGATTGAAATGGATTCGATCAGGTGAGATGATCTCATCTACCGTTGTATATGCGTTCGATCTGGCCGCCTACACATTTCAATGTCGAACGAAAGAATAGGTAGGTCGATGGTAGTTAGGTTGGAGTGAAAATCGCCCGGTCGCCAGATGAACTTGAAAACTTGAGTTGCCGTTGATCAGATTGGCTTGCTCATACTGCGAGCGCGAAGGTACTTCTTTTGAGTAAATGCAAATGTGAATCAGCTAAGTCGATTCTACTGGGATTGCGTATCTAAACTGGCTTTAAAGTTCGAAAGCGCAGTTGCTAACAGTTACAACACCAAATCTCCTTACCCGAAAAAACTATAAGCTTCGTCGATCTCGAATGCAGGGTGTACTCGAGCAAGTACGGGAGTGTTGCACATATGACGGTTTCATGGCCTTCCCAAGACAATCTGCTGAACTGGTTGAATTCCGATCTGAACAATTGGGGCCGATGGGGCAATGAAGATCAAAAAGGCACTCTGAATCACCTTTCGAACGAGAAAACGCTTCAGGCTCTGAGCCTGGTATCTGAGGGCGTAACAGTCAGCTGCGCCCGCCCGGTCGATTTCAAGGCCTCAGTCGACGTACCCAAACCGCCCCAACACTTCATGGTTTCTGCTGGCGATACGTACCGAAAAGGGGAATCTGGCGATCGACAGGTTGCGATGGACTACTTCGGGATGATCTTCCACGGGCATACGGTGACTCACATCGACAGCCTCGCTCACTTCTTCTGGGACGGTCAGACCTACAACGGGCGCCCCTCGAGTGTTGTGTCGACCGCAGAGGGCGCAACGGAGTTCGATGTGATGGCCGCTTCGGGCGGGATCGTTACGAAGGGCGTACTCGTGGATGCACCTCTATTGCGGGGCGTTGATTATATCGAGCGAGGCGATGGTGTTGGTGTTGCCGATATCGAAGCTGCCGAACGAGAACAGGGCGTGAAAGTCGAGCAGGGCGATGTGCTGCTACTGAGAACCGGTCAACTGGGACGTCGTGAGATAACGGGACCTGTAGATGTGAACGTCGGCGGCTCCTCTGGGCCCTCTCCGGAGATACTGCCCTTGCTTCACGATAGGGGAGTGGCTGTCATGGGCTCAGATACGGGGAACGATGTCGCCCCAAATCCGTACGATCGCTTCTCAAATCCAGTTCACCAGGTGGGAATTGTGGGATTGGGGCTCTGGATCCTCGACAACGCATGGCTCGATGATCTGGCAGAGGCCTGCAAACAACGTGGCAAGTACCAGTTTATGATCTCGATCCTCCCACTGAAGATGCCGACGGTGACAGGCTCGCCAGTGAATCCTATGGTGATGTTCTAGGAGGAGTAAGGGCCCGGACTGTTGAGTGTACTCGGCTGTAATATTGACTAATCCTGTTCCTCGATCGCAGATGGGATATGTTCGATCCCAAGAACTCGGCCACAAATGACCTTGCAGCAGCTTCGCCGACGCGTCTGGTGCCGGGTGGCAAGTTCAGTTTTCTACTGGATGAACTCAAGTCACTAAGTCCTATTTAGGCAGTCAAACAAGCTCAAATCAGACGGGCAGGCCTTGTAAAACCTTACCTCTCTAGTACATCCATTACAGGCTTGAAGCTGCGTCTGTGGATTGGTGAGGCTCCCAATTTTTTCAACGCCACCATGTGAAATTCAGTTCCATAACCCTTATGGGAGGCAAAACCGTAACCCGGATATTCTGAGTCGAAGACGTTAGCCATCAACTTATCCCTCGTTACTTTTGCAATGATTGAAGCGGCGGCAGCGCTCTGACTTCGTGAGTCGGCCCTGATGACCGAAGTCTGAGGAATATCAATCGCGTTTAGCTCGACAGCATCGATAAGCAGGTGGTCCGGCTGCGGTTCTAGCTCCGAAATTGCACGTCCCATCGCCTGTCGTGTGGCCGGAACAATCCCGATAAAGTCAATTTCGTCGGCAGTACATGCTCCAACAGCATAACTAACACACCACCCGGTCAACCATGCGTATGCTCGCTCCCGTTGGGCAGCCGACAACAGCTTACTGTCGTTAATAAGCCCTTCATATTCGGCAGGAACAGGCCCTGGTAATATCGCGGCAGCCGCGACCACTGGACCCGCTAATGTTCCGCGTCCGACCTCATCTACCCCCGCCACAAGCAGCTGAGATCCGTTTGCGATTTCTGTTTCGAGCGAAAAGTCTGGAAGTGTTCTGGCTGGCTTGGTCAATAATGGAACCCGTAATAGAAATATTTAGCGACGTGCTCGCCGTGTGCGCGGGCGCCGCACTCGCATGCTCAGCACATGTGGTGACGGAGCCCGAAGCATATAGCTAACGTGGGGAAAGTTAAACCGAAATGACGGGTGGCATGACCGGTATAACGGTCTCGTCGGTGTCGCTCGAAGCAGCAGGATGAAGATCCGGAAGCGAAGCTTCGATCAACCCACCACCGATGACAACGTCATCCATGTAGAACACCACCGCCTGACCCGGCGTGATGGCTCTAACTGGCTTTTCGAACTCAATCTCCGCACCATCGTCTAGAGCCCGAACAGTCGCTGGCGAGTTTCCACCGTTGTACCTGATCCTTGCTTGAACATTGAGCGGTTCAGTAGGCGCTGAGCCCGAAACCCAGTTCATTCCTGAGGCATATAACCGGGTTTTCATCAGCTTTTCCGCCGGTCCTACCGTCACCCGGCCGGAGTCAGCGTTGATGTCAGTTACATATAGCGGGCGCGCCGTGTGGTTCACCACCGGCAGGCGCTTCCGCTGTCCAATTGTGAACCCGTGAATGCCATCATGCTCACCAACGACCAGACCATCGGCATCAACGATATTGCCGGGCAACTTTCGCTTGAGTCGTGGTTCGATGAATCGGTTGTAATCACCGTCGGGAATGAAACAAATATCCTGCGAATCAGGCTTATCAGCGATCGAAAGACCTAGCTCACGAGCAACTTCCCTGATCTCGTCCTTCGAGTAATCGCCAATCGGCAGGGCGAGCTTAGCAAGCTGATCTTGCTTCAATGTGTACAGCACGTACGACTGGTCTTTTAGCGAATCGATGCCGGCCAGCAGCTCATATTCACCGTTGTTATCGCTGATTCGAGCGTAGTGCCCAGTGGCAACAACATCGGCATCCATAAGCTCGGCGCGCCGAATAAGAAACTCAAACTTTAGACGATCATTGCAGGCCAGACAGGGGTGGGGAGTTCGTCCACGTTCGTACTCGCCAACGAAGTAATCAACGACATGCTTTTGGAACTCTTCTTCGAAATTCAGGAAGTAATGCTTCGCACCGATCTTCCTGCATACTGCTCTTGCATCCTCAACGTCTTCAAGCGAGCAGCATGACTTATTCAGCCGGGCAACTTGCTCGTTGGGCGCTGCAAAAAGTCGCATGGTTACCCCTACGACCTCGTAACCATCTCGTGCGAGCAGGGCAGCAGCTACCGACGAGTCGACCCCGCCGCTCATCGCCACTACAGCCCGTTTCTTTTTACTCTGCGTTTGCGCCATCATTCCAGAGTAGCAAACCAATCTGAATAAATAGTTGTTGCCTCTTAAATGATTATTCAAAATTGTGAGTTAGAAACCGTAGTTTTGCGACTATAATTCTTTGCGATGGAAGAACTTACTCAGGCTAAAGTTGCCGCAACAAACGAAGAGGTCGCCCGTGCCGCAGTTGACGAGGCATCCGAAAAACTCGGATCCGATATCGTGCTGCTCGACACTCAGGGCGTAAGCACTTTTGCCGATTATTTCGTAATCGTAAGTGGTGAAACCGATCGCCACCTCGAATCGATGGCCGAAGACATCAGCCGTCGATCACGCAAGATGGGCGTTCACGCCACTCACCGAGAAGGCTCGGGCAAGGGCGGTTGGTTGCTCGTGGACTTCACGGGAGTCGTCGTGCACCTGTTCACGAGGGATCAGCGAGAACACTACGGCCTGGAAGAACTCTGGGCTCGAGCCACCGAAATCGTAAGAGTTCAGTAGCTGACGCAAGCACTTGGCGATTAGCCCGTTTTTCCATCATCCTGAACTTGATTCAGGACCTCGAACTCACACCACGTGAGGATTCTGGGTGCCAGTCCAACTCGACATGTATGTGTCTATCGTCGATAGCGATACTGAATCAAGTTCAGCATGACAATACGAGACATACCGAATCCCTTCTCCTACCACATACAAATGACCCCAGCTACTCCACGATCCATGGCTGAGTAGCCCGGTCGTATGCAACGAGTTCCGAATCGTCGAAGAACAATGCCACTTCTCTAACCGCATCCTCAGCGTTAGCTGAGCCATGGATCAAGTTGCGACCCATATCGACACCAAAGTCACCACGAATAGTTCCCGGATCCGAATCAGCGGGATTCGTAGCGCCCATTAGCTTTCGGGTGGTTGAAATAGCGCTCGGACCCTCTAGGGCCAGTGCGACAACCGGAGAAGAAGTGATGAATCCAACGAGACCGGCGTAGAACGGCTTGCCTTCGTGTTCGCCGTAGTGCTTGCTGGCGAGTTTGTCTGATATCTGCATCAGCTTCATGCCGACGATCTGCAGTCCAGTGCGCTCCAGTCGTCCAATAATCTCACCGGCAAGTCCGCGTTGAACGCCATCAGGTTTTACCAGTACGAGTGTTCGCTCCGTTGTCATTTCTTCTCCCTAAAAGGATATACACGAATTGTGTCTAGCTATTGTGTCGTGAAATCGAGTCAGCAGGGCACCATACGTGGCGACTACTTCGCCGGTTTCGGCTTGGTGATAGAAGGTGGTCGAGCGTATATGGGGCGCAACTCTTCATATGGAGTTGAATTCCCGGCCTGAAACCCTTCGAAGGCAATATCAAGGATCAAGTTGGGATCTCGCGTTGGTGCCTGATGACCGCGGAACTGTGACTGATCAACAAGACCAGCCATCAGATCACACGCCTCGCCACAGAGGATCGCACCACCTTCGAGTTGACCCGCAAGATCGTCCGGCGCCGAGACACCTGATGCCGCCACGCCTGCTGAACACCCATCATCAACAGAATGACGAGCCCACGAAACCTCGTTTCGTCCAGCTGGAATTAACGAATAAAGACTCGATTTCGACTCTAGTTCACTTAGATAGGGCGTCGCCTCAATATCGTGCGTAGGCACTCCCAATACAGGCAGCTGCTTCGCAACAATCAGTCCCAGAGCTGCGCTAATACCAACCCTCACGGCGCTAAACCCACCCGGACCGAGTGCAACGGCAACGTGTGTGATGTCCTGAGGCGTGACTGAGACCTCATCCAGTGACTCAATAATCGCCGGCATCAGCTCTCGCCCATGATTCCATCTGGATTGCCAGCTGTGTGTGGCTCGTTCGCCGCTGGCATTCATAACGCCGACCCCTGCGAACCGGGTCGATGTGTCGATTACTACAAGATTCAATTTGCGCTTTGCTCTGGTGATGATGAGTAGGCGAGTCCGATAGCCGCATCAAGTGCCTCGAACACCGCTGCCGAACGGCTCAACAACCCGGCTGAACGTGGACCGGTCGGGGTGAAAGTGATCAGTCGCTGATCGTCATGTTCGCCGATCACGAACTGCAGAAATAACACGTCCTCAGGTAGGATGTTGGCTCCTATTTCGGGCCATTCGACAACAAGAGCACCATCGACAAGCCGCTCATCCAGAGCCAACTCTTCAACCTCGTCGACCGATCCCAGCCTGTACAGATCACAGTGGCTGAGTCTCAGTCTGCCGGGATATTCGTTCACGATAACGAACGTGGGGCTCCTTGCCGGAATTGGGCTCTCGATGCCTTCAGCCATACCGTGGACCATTCGTGTTTTGCCCGCACCAAGATCGCCTGAAAGTAGCACTGTGTCGCCACGTCTCAGCGCGTTGCCGATTGACTTACCGATGCGGGCAGTTTCTTCTTCAGAATCCGAAACCAGTAGCAACGCCGGGCTGGGTCCGCCCAAATTCCCTGCACCGATTGAGGCATTATCAGGCATCTAGATGATCCCAGCTCTGTCGACTCGGCTCGTAATTATTTCCTTCGCTATCGAACACATCGACGGTCCCGGGCGTATTCCCAGAGTCGGTAACTCGTCCGATTACTGAAACCTCGGAAATGTTCGACTGTTGTAGTTTTTCGACAACATCTTTGGGAGCTGTAAATACAAGTTCGTAATCTTCGCCGCCGCTAAGGGCAAATTCGATTGCGCTCGTACTGAACATAAAAATCAGTTCGGGTGGAATTGGAATCTTCGACATTTCGATAGTTATTCCGACGTTGCTGCTATTGGCAATTTTTTCTAGATCGCCAACTAACCCATCGCTGACGTCCATAGCGCAAACGACGCCAGAACTCACCAACAAGTTGCCCAATTCAATTCGCGGGGTAGGGTGGAAGTGCCGGTCGATCAATATCTGCCCGCTGGGGTTCGAGTCTTCTGCCAGCATGACCTCGAGTCCGCCTGCCGAGCCGCCAAGTGGCCCCGTGACACAGACGAGATCGTCGACTTTAGCGGTACTGCGAGTCAACCACGCAGCGCGCCCATCCACGTCAGACGCAGGATGGCCTGTCAGCGCCATGTTCACGAACATAGTGGGTGAAGAAACCACGTCACCTCCAACAACCCGGCCACCGAACTTCGAAAACGCCTCGTTCATTCCGGAGTAAAACTCGGAGTAGGTATCTATCGACGAGCCCTTCGGTACGCCTAAAGTCACCAGTGCGTGATCGGGAATCCCGCCCATCGCAGCAATGTCGCTGAGATTCGATACCGCGCATTTCCAGCCGACGTCGTACCAGCGTTCATCGCCGGAACGAAAATGGATGCCATCAACAATCGCATCGGTAGTTAACAGAAGTATTCCCGAAGGAGTTGATACGACGGCTGCGTCGTCACCGATGCCTACCAGCACCGAATCAGAATCCTGTAGATTCTCGTCGACGCTGAACGGGATGAGTTGAGATATCAGCCCAAATTCGTTCGGAAATTGAGTTTTGCTACCGTCAGATGATTTCATGGTCTCTTCAAGTATATTGCGATTGACAGCAATTCATCGTTTGTTGACGTCATAGTCACCGAATGTTGAACCTACTCCCCTATAATTTTGTCGATTTTAGTGACAGAACTATCGAGGAGAACGACATGCCAGTGGTAAATGTAGCGCTATACGCAGGGCGCACAGATCAGCAGAAAGCAGATCTGGCAGTAGCCATCACAAAAGCCATTTCTGAAACCGCAGGAGTCCCTGACTCCGCAACGACAATCATCTTTCAAGATGTAGAAAAAGCCAGCTGGGCCGTTGGTGGCGTAATGGCGTCGGAAGCATGAGCATTTCGCCAGAATTTGCCGTTGACACTTCTCGGTGCCTCCGATTGAATTGTTAAGCGTGACATGGGACGGGCTAGCTCAATTGGCAGAGCAAGTGACTCTTAATCACTAGGTTCGGGGTT